>JBOFLR010000028.1:0-2187 GCA_051657965.1 Dermatophilaceae bacterium | reverse complement strand
GCCAGCGGGTGCGAGAAGACCGGGGTGCCGAACACGTTGTCGACGACGACCGTGGCGCCGGCGGCGTGCGCCAGCTCGCTGACCGCGGCGATGTCGACGAGCTCCTGCATCGGGTTGCTCGGGGTCTCGAAGAACACCGCGGTCGTGGGCTCGGCGAGGGCGCGTGCCCACTGATCCAGGTCGGCCCCGTCGACGAACACGGTCTCGACGCCCCACCGCGGCAGGATCTCGTCGAGGATGACGAAACAGGAGCCGAAGAGCGCCCGCGACGCGACCACTCGGTCGCCGGACCCGCACAGCGCCCCCAACGCGGTGAACACCGCGGCCATCCCGGATGCCGTGGCGAAGCACGCCTCGGCGCCCTCCAGCAGCCGCAGCCGCTCCTCGAAGACGGTGACCGTCGGGTTGCCGTAGCGGCTGTAGATGTAGTGGTCGACCCGATCGTCGAACGCCGCCTCGGCCTGCTCGGCCGACTCGTAGACGAAGCCCGAGGTGAGGTACAGCGCCTCGGAGGTCTCGTCGAAACCGCTGCGGGACAGTCCTCCTCGCACCGCGAGGGTCTGCGGATGCAGCTCGTCGGGCGACACGCTCAGCCCTGCCGCCACGGCAGGCCGGCATTCTTCCAGCCGGAGACGGTGCGGTGGCCCGCCGCGTCGTGCGGGCCCTCGAAGCCGTCGAGCACGTTGTACGCCGGGCCGAGGCCGGCAGCGGTCAGCGCCTCGGCCGCCGCGACGGAGCGCACCCCGGAGCGGCACAGCAGGTACACCGGCCGCCCCGGCTCGGCCCCGGCCGCGCGCACCTGGTCGACGAACCCCTCGTTGAGAGCACCGTCGGGGAACCGCGACCACTCCACGAAGGCGACCTCACCACTGTCGTCGGACAGCTCGGGCACGCCGACGTAGCTCCACTCCGCACGGGTACGCACGTCGACGAGCACCGCGTCGGCATCGGCGGCGACCGCGGCGAAGGCCTCGGCAGGGGTGACGTCTCCGGCGTAGCTCATGGCACCTCAGGGTAGGTCGGTCGCGACCTGGCCACCCATCCGTCTCGCAACCGGAACGCTGGGCCCGACCACGGTCGACTCCGGCGGTCACCACGGCCCGAGGTGCGGGACAAGCCGGTGCATCGCAGCGACGATGTCCTTCGCCTTCGGGAGATCATCCGCGATGTCCTCCTGGGTGAGCTCCGGAGTGTCCAGCCGTGGGTAGTCGGCATCGTTGCGGGTTCGTCGGAGACGGCCGAAGGGGCGGACGACGACGCCACTACGCCCCCAGTTGTGCGGTCACTGCCTGCTGGACGGCGATGTGCCCGCCCTGGCTCGTCGCCCGAAGCCCCTGGACAGCGAGGACGGCGGCCATCGCCTTCCGGGCAGCTGCGTACAGCAGGTCGTATCCGCCGGCCGGGTCGCCCTCAGCTACCAGCTCGGCGGAGTTGAGGTGCCGGCCGGCTTCGGACAGCAGACGCGCAGCATTGTCGGCAGACGGCGCGACCTGCTCGAGATCGCCGTCAGCGAGCAGTATGTCTACCTCGTCACGCCCGGTAGCCCAGCGCGTCACGAAGCACTGCCACTCATGAGAGCGACCATCGGCCGGGACGTGACGGTCGCCTTGAACGGGTCCGCGTCGGCGTCATCCCACGCGGACGGACGCACCCGGCGGATGTTCACCTCACGGCCAAGTCGCAGCGCGGCCACCCGGGCCACGTCGTCCAGCACGTCAGGGTCGACCGTTCCCACCACGAGCACGTCGATGTCGCCCGGTACCGGCCCGGGCTGCTGCGAGTACCGAGCCGCCCATGACCCGTAGACCCACGCCTCTCGCACACCGGGCACCGTGGCCAGCAACTCTCGCAGGACCGGCACCGGCCCGAAGGTTACCGACATGAGCGAGGCGAGCGGCGCGTAGACCGCGTTGTCGGTGTCGGCCCGCACCAGCCGCTGGTTCCCGCGCCGTACCTCCTGTACCAGGCCGGCCTCCGCGAGGCGGCCGACCTCACGCATGACCGTCGGGCCGGAGACACCGACGGCTCGGCCGATCTCCGCGAGCGAGTACTCCTGGTCGGGATGCAACACGATCCAGGCGATGATGTCCCCTTGTGCCCGTGAGCGAAGAAGCGGCAGGAGCGCCGGAGCCGCATCTTTCATGAAAACGACTATGGCCTCGATTTCATGAAGGTAGCGACGCTGCC
>JBOFLR010000027.1:0-4878 GCA_051657965.1 Dermatophilaceae bacterium | reverse complement strand
GCAGGGAGGTGGCGTTCTCGGCGGCTCAGGTCTACGCCCAGGCGGCCGAGGCCCGCGGCGCCTGGGACGCCCGCCTCGAGTCGCTGGTCGTCGACGCCGTCATCCGCGGCGAGGCCGACGAGTCCATGCAGTCGCGGGCCGCCGCGCTCGGCTGGGGTGCGGTCGCCGATGTCGCCGTCGTCGTCGGGTCGACCCCGGGCGGCGCCGGCCCGGTCGTCGGCGACCTGCACCGTGAGGCGCGCCGGCTCGGCGGTCACCTGCTCGTCGCGGTGCACGGGCCGCGCACCGTGTGCGTCGCTGGTGGGCTCGCCGATCCGAGTGCGCTGGCCTGCGCGCTCGACCCGCACCTCGGCGACGGCCCCATCGTCGTCGGGCCCACCGTGCCGCACCTGTTCGCGGCCGGACGCAGCGCTCGCGCGGCGATCTCGGGCCACAGCGCGGCGGCCGCCTGGCCGGCCGCACCGCGTCCGGTGCTCGCCGACGAGCTGCTCGCCGAGCGAGCGCTGCTCGGCGACCTCCCGGCCCGCAACGCGCTCGTCGGTCGCATCGTGCGCCCGCTCGAGGAGGCCAGCGCCGGTGCGCTCCTCGACACCGCTGCGGCCTGGCTCGACGGTGGCCTCGGCGTCGAGGGCACGGCACGCGCGCTCATCGTGCACCCGAACACCGTGCGGTACCGACTGGCCGGCATCGCCAAGCTCGTCGGCTACGACCTCGCCGACCCGCACGACGCGCAGACCGTGCGGATCGCACTCGCCTACTCGCGGCTCGGTCCCGCGGCGCGCAGCGTCATCCGTCCGTCCGGATGACGCCCCACCGCCCTCACGACGGCGAGCCGGGCGACATCCGTCGGTCTTGTGGCGATCCTCCAAAACAGCTGGTCCAGCTTCGTCCGCACTCGCGGCGACCGCAGGCGCCACGACGCGACACGCTGGGACGGTGATCGCGATCCTCTGCCCGGGCCAGGGGTCCCAGACGCCCGGCTTCCTCGCGCCGTGGCTCGAACTGCCGGGAGTGCCCGAGCACCTCGCTGCGCTGTCCGAGACCGCGGCGGTCGACCTCACCGCGCACGGCACGACCTCCGACGAGGCCACGATCAAGGACACCGCCATCGCCCAGCCGCTGCTCGTCGGTGCCGGACTCGTCGCGCTCCGGGCGCTCACGGCGACGACCGGGGATGACGCGCCGCCGCCTCCCGCCACGGCATCCGCCATCCCGGCCGGCACCGGCGTGTTGGCCGGGCACTCGGTCGGCGAGATCACGGCCGCCGCTGCCGCCGGAGTTCTCGGCGAGGCCGACGCGATGGCGTTCGTGGCCCTGCGCGGCCGGGCCATGGCCGAGGCCAGCGCCGCGACGCCCACCGGCATGAGTGCGGTGCTGGGCGGTGACCCGGCCGAGGTGCTCGCCGAGATCGAGCGGCACGGCCTGACCGCGGCGAACGTCAACGGCGCCGGCCAGGTGGTCGCGGCCGGCACGCTGGATGCCCTGGCCGCGCTGGCCGCCGCACCACCGGCGCGCGCCCGCGTGATCTCCCTCCCCGTGGCCGGCGCCTTCCACACCGCCCACATGGAGCCCGCGGTCGGTGCCCTGCGCGCCGCCTGGAGCGGGCGTGAGGTCCCCGACCCCGTCGTTCCCGTGCTGTCGAACCGCGACGGCGCGGTGGTCGCCGGTGGCCGCGACCTGCTCGAGCGTCTGGTCGCGCAGGTGTCGAGCCCCGTGCGCTGGGACCGGTGCATGGAACAGCTCGCCGCACTCGGGGTCACCGCGGTCGTCGAGCTGCCGCCGGCCGGCACCCTCGTCGGGCTGGCCAAGCGAGCCATGCCCGGGGTGGAGCGACTGGCGTTGCGCACACCGGACGATCTCGACGCCGCCCGGACCCTGGTCGAGGAGCACTGACCCATGAGCACACCCGCGAGAGGCCACGCCGGTCTACTGGCCACCGGCGGCCCGTCGGCACACTCCCGCATCACCGGCATCGGGGGCTACCGCCCGCGCCAGGTGGTGCCGAACTCCGAGATCGTGGAGCGGATCGACTCCTCCGACGAGTGGATCCGCGAGCGGTCCGGCATCGTCGAGCGGCGGTGGGCCGGCGAGGGCGAGTCGGTCGTCGAGATGTCGGTGCTCGCGGCGGAGCCGGCCCTGGCGATGGCGGGCCTGTCCGGCACCGACATCGATGTCGTGTTGGTGGCCACGGTCAGCTGGCCGTACCAGATCCCCGCCGCCGCACCGCTGGTGGCCGAGCGGCTCGGCAGCACGGGTTCGGCCTTCGACGTCTCGGCGGCGTGCGCGGGGTACTGCCACGGCGTGGCGCTCGCGTCCGACCTGGTGCGCGGGGGCACGGCCCGCCATGTGCTGGTGGTCGGTGTCGAGCGGCTCTCCGACTTCACGAGCAAGGACGACCGCGGCACGGCGTTCATCTTCGCCGACGGCGCGGGAGCCGCCGTGGTGAGCCGGTCCGACGCCCCGGGCATCGGACCGACGGTGTGGGGCTCCGACGGCTCCCAGTGGGACACCATCGCCCAGACCGAGAGCTGGATCGACGTACACGACAAGAGCCTGGACCGGCCGCACATCGCGATGCAGGGCCAGAGCGTGTTCCGCTGGGCGGTGTGGGGGATGGCGCCCGTGGCGCAGAAGGCCCTCGACGCCGCCGGTATCACGGCCGACCAGCTCGACGCCTTCGTCCCGCACCAGGCGAACGTGCGCATCATCGACGCGATGGCCAAACAGTTGCACCTGCCCGCCGGCGTCGTCATCGCCCGCGACGTCACCCACGCCGGGAACACCTCGGCCGCGTCCGTGCCGCTCGCGATGGACCAGCTGCTCCGCGACGGCCAGGTCCCGCGCGGTGGGCTCGCGCTGCAGATCGGCTTCGGCGCCGGGCTGTCCTACGCAGCCCAGGTGGTCGTCATCCCCTGACCTCGGCGACCCCGGCCGTCGTTTCGGGGCCACGTCCTCGTCCCAGTCCCGCAGTACCCGACCAGAGAAGGAGCACCATCCATGGCACAGAGCGAGCAGGAGATCCTCGCGGGCCTCGCCGAGATCGTCAACGAGGAGACCGGGCTCGACCCGGCCGACGTCCAGCCGGACAAGTCCTTCACCGACGACCTCGACATCGACTCGCTGTCGATGATGACCATCGTCGTCAACGCCGAGGAGAAGTTCGGCGTGCGGATCCCCGACGACGAGGTCAAGAACCTCTCCACCGTCGGCGACGCCGTGGGCTTCATCCAGTCGAACCAGTCCTGACCCCGTCACTCCCCTCCCCCGACGGTGTCGGCCCACGGTCCGCACGACACCCCACCGACCGGCCCAGGTCGCGCGGATCCCGGCCCACACCGTCGGGGCAACAGGGCAGGATGACGGAAAGCGCACCCGAGCAAGGAGCAGCACCAGCATGAGCGAGCGTCGCGTCGTCGTCACCGGCCTCGGGGCCACCACCCCGCTCGGCGGCACCATCGCCGAGACGTGGGAGGGCGTCCTCGACGGGCGGTCGGGAGCCAAGCCGCTGCCGCCGGAGTGGCTTGAGCGCTATGAGCTGCCGGTGCACTTCGCGTGCACCATCGCCCAGCAGCCCGGCGAGGTCCTGAGCAAGGTCGAGCTGCGCCGCATGGACCCCAGTGCGCAGTACGCCGCCATCGCCGCCGATGCCGCGATGGCCGATGCAGGCGCCCCCGAGGTCGAGCCCGAGCGCCTGGCCGTGGCGGTCGGCACCGGCATCGGCGGGGTCTGGACCCTGCTCGACCAGTGGGACACCCTGCGCGAGAAGGGCGTCCGCCGGGTGTTCCCGCTCGCGGTGCCGATGCTGATGCCGAACACTTCCAGCGGCAACGTCTCGCTCCGCCTCGGTGCGCGGGCCGGCGCCCACACCACCGTCTCGGCGTGCGCGTCCGGCGCCGAGTCGATGGGCTACGGCTGGGAGATGATCCGGGCGGGCCGGGCCGATGTCGTCGTCGCCGGCGGCACCGAAGCCGCCATCCACCCGCTGCCGTTCGCCGGCTTCACCCAGATGCAGGCGCTCTCCACACGCAACGACGACCCGGCCGGGGCGAGCCGGCCCTACGACACCGGCCGCGACGGCTTCGTCATGGGCGAGGGTGCCGCGGTGATGGTGCTCGAGGACTACGACCACGCCCGGGCTCGCGGCGCCCGGATCTACGCCGAGCTGGCCTCGATCGGGATGTCGGCCGACGCGCACCACATCACCGCCCCCGAGCCGGAGGGCGCCGGAGCGAGCCGGGCCATGCTCGAGGCGATCGACCGAGCCGGCCTCACGGCATCCGACATCGTGCACGTCAACGCCCATGCCACCTCGACCCCGGTCGGCGATGTGGCGGAGGCGAACGCGATCCGGCGGGCCTTCGGCGCCGCGGCCGACGGCATGTGCGTCAGCGCGACCAAGTCGATGACCGGTCACCTGCTCGGGGCCGCCGGTGCCCTGGAGGGGCTGCTCACCGTACTCGCGGTGCATCACCGGCTCGCGCCGGCGGCGATCAACATCGACGACTTCGACCCCGCTGTGGACCTCGATGTCGTCCGCAGCGAGCACCGCAAGCTGCCGCAGGGCGACATCGCCGCCCTGAACAACTCCTTCGGGTTCGGCGGTCACAACGTGGCGCTCGTCGTCACCAGCGTCTGATCCCGGCCCACCCTCGGCTCGGAGCGCTCAATCTCGGGCCGGTTCGTTGCAACGCCGGGCGTCATCCGACCTTGTGCAGCCACCGCACGGGGGCGCCGTCGCCGGCGTGCCGGAACGGCTCGAGCTCGTCGTCCCACTCCACGCCGAGCAGCTCCTCGAGCATCTCGCTCATCGCGTCCGGGCTGCCCTGGCAGAGCTGCACGACCTCGCGGAGCCGGTCCTCGTTGACCACGACGTCGCCG
>JBOFLR010000026.1:0-3444 GCA_051657965.1 Dermatophilaceae bacterium | reverse complement strand
CGATGTCGGCGTCCCGAGCCGCCGACGCCGATCGGACGTCGACCTCCTGGAGCATGAGCAGCACCGTGGTCCAGGCCGCTCCAGAGCGGGAGTGGCCGATGGTGGGCGCGGCGGTGGTCGCGACGAGAACGGGCCGGCGAAACGACCCCGAGAGCGAGTCCAGGCTCTCCTCGGGGGCGAGGGAGCGGACCGCGGGCGTCTCGCCGCGGGTCGACCGCACCAGAGCCGCCCAACCATCACCGTGACTATCGAGGATGACGCGTACGCCGCACCGCTGGGCGCGGCGGCAGAGGACCGCGAGCCAGGCCGGGTCGAGGAACGACGCGACGGTCGACGGGCGCTCGCCCGGGAGCCGCAACACGACCTCGGTCCCCGGCGCGGACGGCGGACGCACCTGCGACCCCAGCCGCAGACCGTGCGGCTCGACGGCCGGCACGGGAAACGCCGACGGTGCGGTGCGGAGTCGCAGGCGCCTCGGCATCCTCGGTCGTCGTGACACGTCAGCGGCCTCCGGTCGGGACGGTGGCCAGGAGCGCGGGCCAGTGCAGACCGTCGAGGAACCGCACGCGTACGCCGTGCCGCTCGACGATGGCCGGCACGGCGGAGCCGGCGGCATCGACCTGGTCCTCGCTCCCCGTCATCCGGATGACGACCCGGCCGGTGGTCTGACCCGACCGGTCACGTCTCACCTCGGTCGTCGCGACCACCTGGTCGACGGGGAGTCCGCACAGCGCCTCGACGGCGGCGGTGGTCTCGGTGGCGTCCGCGGTGCCGCCGACGAGCTCGAGACACCGATGTACCTGCTGGCCGTCGACCACGTGCCGCCATCTCTCACGGGGCGGGCCAGCGGGCGGGACGCCGGTCGGGGTGTCCGATGCAGTCAGGTCGGTGACCAGCGCGCGCACGCCGGCTCGACCGACCGGCTCCACCGAGAGGCCTTGACCGGCGCACTGTGCCGTGAGGCGCGACACGGAGCGTGCGAGGAGGCGCATCACGGCCGTCTCGCCACCGCCTCGCTCGACGACCGCTCGCGGCGCGTGCTCGGGGTGGACGTGCACCACCAGCCACATCCGTCGTCGCATCGCTCCGTCGCGGTCTCCCGCAGAGAGCCGGCCCGTCGCGCCGGTCACCGACTGGACGACCAGGCTGACGACGACCGTCCCGGGCGGTAGGTCGACCACCGCGGCGGACGGCAGGTCCACGGCGAGTCGTGCGCCGGTCCTCGGGCCGACCGTGCGCTGGTCGCCGGGCCGGATGCGGAGCACCACGGACCACCGACCGCGACCTCGCACGATGCCGTGACCTGCCAGCCCGGCTGTGCCGTCCAGCAGAGCACTGTGTCTGGTCACCGTCGCGAGCAGGTGCGCGTCGGCTCGGGCACCGGGCCCGGTTCGGCGCCGCAGATGGGCGAGCGCGATCACCGACCACGCCCAGGTCGACCGCCCGCGCCAGCTGGCGACGGTGAGGCAGGCGGTCGCCACGAGCACCGTTGCGGTCGCGGCCGACGGCGGCCCATGCGCGAGAGCGACGGCTGATGCCACCAGTGCATAGCTCGCGGCCATCCATCGAACCAGCGGCCAGCGTGCACCCGGCGGATCGCCGTGGACCAGGCGGACATCGGCACTCCGGCGACCTCGACCCGACCGCCCGGGTCGATGTCCGGCTCGGGCGAGGTCTGTGACGGAGTACGTGTCGGCGTGCACCGAGGCCCCATCCGTGGACTGTGCGAACGTGCGAACTTCGTCATTGAATCATGGGCCGAAGGCGCGTCCACGAGGCAGATTCACGGTGTCCGCATCGGCCGAACTGACGTTGTCGGGCCGCACGACGGACGTCGGCGATCTCGCGTGACGGACGTCGGTGCTTCCGCCCGGGGAAGGTCGGGAAGCTTGCGGGACGACCAGTTGAGCCCCTTGTCGTGGAGCCACCACGACCGGTCTTCGTGGTACCCACACCATCGGGGTTGCGGTGGATCGGCAGAGCGGAACGGGCCTCCTGACCTGCGAGGACGGCTCCGCTCGGACCCGGGCCGGCGCAGCGTGTCCAGTCGCCGCCCGGAGTCACGGCCGGGTGGATGGACGGACCGTTGGATGCGAGGATGTAGCCATGCAGCCGGTCCAGCAGGACTCGGTCGGCGTGAACGACACCGTCGTCGCTGCCGAGAAGTCGGACGGCGACGTCACCGCACCTCCGGAACGGGACGGGGTCGGCCGTTGGCCGCGGTCGGTGCTACCCGGGGACATGGTCGGCGTGTGGGGCTACGCCCAGGCCAGCCACGTCCACCGGATCCTGCTCACCACGTTCCTGCTCTACCGCACCGTCGTCGTCATCGCGATCAACCTGCCGGCGGCATTGACCCCCGGAGTCGACGGGCCTGCCCTCGCGGCGGTGCTCCTGTTGTGGACGCTCTTCAACGCGGCGATCATCGTGGCCCGCTGGCGCCCGGTTCCGGACTTGCGGAAACCCAACCTCGTGGCGGCGCTGGGCGATATGGCCCTCACCGTACTGCTGTGCGTCGTGGTCAGCGTGATGACGCAGCCCGCCGCCGGCGTGGCCGCTCCTCACCATGCCGCGGGATGGTCCGCCGTCACCGCGACGGTCGCCCTGTGGGCGTGGATCAGGTCGGTACGGGTCGGGATGAGCTTCCTACTGCTGACTGCGCCGGTCCCCGCGGTGGTTGCTGCGTCGACTGGTACCTCCCTGGACCTGCGGGCCGCGCTGATGGTGACGGCCGTCCACTTCGGTCAGACCCTCGCAGCCCTCGTGATCGTGCTCGGGCTGCGGGCGATGTATCGCGCGGGTGTCGACGGCTCGCACCAGGCGGGCCTGCGCATCGGCATGAGCCGCGAACGGATCCGCAGCATCCGGCTCATGCACGACAACGCGGTGCAGACCTTGGAGAGCATCGCGATGGTCGCCTCGCTCCGCGGTCCGGTCGACCACCGGAAGCTGCTCGAGCAGGTGGGCCGGGATGCCGCCGACGGAGCACGGGAGCTGCGCGCGCGGCTGGGCGACGCCGGACTCACCTCCGACGACCCGTGGGAGCCGGTGTGGCGCGTCGTCGGCTCCGCCCGGGCCCGCGGCCAGCGTGTCGAGGTGGTCCTCGATCGTCGGGGTGCTCGCTCCGAACCGCCGGCCGGGGTGACGGACGCCGTCGTCGGAATCGTCCAGGAGGCGCTCACGAACGCCTGGAAGCACTCCGGCTCGACGGAGGCGACCGTCCGTGTCGTCCATGGCGCGGACGAGGTCACCGTGGTCGTCACGGACGAGGGGCGCGGCTTCGACGTCGACCTGACGCCCGCGGGCTTCGGACTCTCGCAGAGCATTCGAGCTCGGGCCGCCGACGCGGGTGGATGGACCGAGGTGGAGTCGGCGTCTGGCCGCGGCACCGTCCTGCGGGCCGGCATCCCGCTCTGATCTGTCGCCTGCGTGCCGGGCGGCGTC
>JBOFLR010000025.1:0-3292 GCA_051657965.1 Dermatophilaceae bacterium | reverse complement strand
GAGCCCGATCAGGGCCACGGCCAGGCCCAGCGACACCAGCCCGACCGACCAGCTGGGGCGTCGGCGCTTGGGCGCCGGCGGTGGCGGCGGGGCGATCGCGCGCGGCGGACCGAACGGTGGGCCGCCAGGCCCCGAGGAGTCGGGCGGTCGACTCCCACCCGACCCGTACGGAGCGGATGCCGACCCGTAGGGCGCGGGTGGTGAGCCGTACGGAGCGGACGCCGACCCGGAGGACACGGGCGGCGACCCGTAGGGTGCGGGTGCTGATCCGTAGGGGGCGGGTGTTGACGGGGGGCCGTAGGGCGCGGGTGCTGATCCGTAGGGTGCGGGTGTCGATGGGGGGCCGTACGGCGTGGGCGCTGACCCGTAGGGTGCGGACGCTGATGGTGCGGGCGACGCTGTCGGGGGGACGGCGCCCACCGGCTGCGCCGTGCCGGATGCAGACATCGGTGCTCCTTGCACTGGGCTGGACGGGGGGACGTCGGGTGCGGCGGCTCGCGGACCGTCGGGTGCGACGCCGGCCGGCCCACCGGGTGCGGTGACCGGCGCGGCATCCGGTCGTGACGGACCGGTGGGCGGGGGCGGCCACCCCGCGGCGGCAGGCGGCGCGGCGGCATCGGCTCGGCGTCCGTCTCGGCGTCCGCGGTCGACGAGGTACCAGACGAGGAGCCCTCCGGTGACGAACCACAGCGGGGTGAACCACCCGAACCCGTTGTCGACGGAGGTCAGCGAGCCGAACAGTGCCACGCCGGTCACCAACAGCAGGAGCAGCGGCCAGATCTCTCCGCGGAGGGCCCGCTGGGCGAGGATCGCGCCGTCGCGGTCGGGGAGCAGCAGCCAGAGCACGAGATACAGGGTGATGCCGACGCCGCCGAGGAAGGCCAGCACGATCGCCGCCGCACGGATCAGCACGGGGTCGACGTCGAACCGCCGCGCCACGCCGGCGCAGACGCCGCCGAACCATCGTCGTTCGCCGTCGCGGTGGACGCCGCCGGTCCGGACCCGTTCGAACAGTTCGTCCACGGGGCTGCGGCCGCCCGCGTCCGCGCCGTATCCGCCCGCGGGATGTGGAGCGCCTGCAGGATGTGGAGCGCCTGCGGGCGCCGTAGGGTTCTGCGTCATGCCACCAGCGTGGCGGCCCCGACCGGGCGACCGCCATGAGGGTCGACCCTGAGCACCCCCTGACCGTCCCCGGCGCGGTGCCCGTCCCGGCGACACGTGCGTCAGGATGGAGCCGTGCCCACGCCGTACGAGTCCGCCGCCGCAGTCCGCGGCGCCGACGGCGCCCGTACCGGCGATGGCACCCGTGCCGGCGGTGGTGCCCGTACCGGCGATGGCACCCGTGCCGGCGACGGTGCCCGTACCGTCCGGCCACCGCTGGTGCGAGCTCGCGACCGGGGGTGGACCCCCGGGGTCAGTGCTGCCGTCGCCCGTCATCTCGGGGTCTCGCCGCGGGTCGTGCGGCTGCTGTTCGTCGTCCTCGCGCTCGCCGGTGGCTCCGGTATCGCCGCCTACCTCTTCCTCTGGGCGCTGACACCGGAGGCCGACGCCGGCTCGGCGACCGGGCCGGGCGGGGCGTCATCCGTGCCGGTCGAGCGACGCCGCTGGGGCCTGTTCGTCGCGGGCGGTGCGGTCCTGGTGCTCGCGGGCGCGCTGCTCCTCACGCCGACCGTCGGCGGGTCGATCCGCAGCTCGGTGCTGCTCCCGCTCTTCGTCATCACCACCGGGGCGATCGTCGCCTGGTCCAACCTCGACGAGGCGCAGCGCTCGCGCTGGCTGGGCTCGGGCGCCGGTGGCCTGGTCTGGGTGCGTTTCGCCCTGGGGTTCGGACTGGCGCTCACCGGCGTCGTCGTGCTCGTCACCCGCGGTCGCTCCGTCTCCGACGTCTGGGACTCGTTGCTCGCGGCACTCGCGGTTCTCGTCGGTGCACTCGTGCTCGCCGCGCCGTGGGCCGTGCGGCTGTGGTCCGACCTGCGCCGCGAGCAGGTGGCCGCGGCCCGCGCCACCGAGCGTGCCGACATCGCCGCGCACCTGCACGACTCGGTGCTGCAGACCCTGGCGCTGATCCAGCGGCAGTCCGCGGACCCGGCGTCGGTGACCCGGCTGGCGCGCGCCCAGGAGCGCGAGCTGCGCTCGTGGCTCTACGCCGGGCCGGTCGGAGCGCAGTCCTCGCTCGCGGCCGCGGTCACCGAGGTCGCCAACGAGGTCGAGGACGTGCACGGCGTGCCGATCGACCTCGTGGTCACCGGCGACCGGCCGTTCGAGGAGCACGGTGCGGCGCTCTCCCGCGCGGTACGGGAGGCGCTGCTCAATGCCGTACGGCACGGCCGGCCACCGGTGGCGGCCTACCTCGAGATCGGGACGGGCGGGGTCGAGGCGTTCGTCCGCGACCGCGGCGACGGTTTCGACCTGGACGACGTGCCCGACGACCGGCTCGGCGTGCGACAGTCGGTGCTCGGCCGCATGGAGCGACACGGCGGCAGCGCCCGGATCCGCCGGCTGGAGGAAGGGACCGAGGTGGAGCTGCGGCTCCCGCCGATCGAAGGAGAGAGCTCATGACCACCACGCCCGGTCGGCCCACGACCCCCGGCCGGCCCGCGACGCCCGGCTCGCCCGGCCAGCCCACGACGCCCGGCGCCCCCGGCGGGCCCGCCTCGCCCGGCGGGCGAGCGTCGTCCGCCCACGCAGAGCGTGGGACCCGCGGACCGGTCCGGGTCGTCCTCGTCGACGACCACCGGATGTTCCGCACGGGTGTGCGCGCCGAGCTGACCGCTGCGATGTCCGGTGCGGCGCCGGTGTGCGAGTTCGTCGGCGAGGCGCCCGATGTCGATGCGGCAGTGGCCGTCATCCGCGAGCAACGGCCCGACGTCGTGCTGCTCGACGTCCACCTGCCGGGCGGGTCGGGCAACGGGGGCGCCGACGTCATCCGCGGGTGTGCCGGCATCGAGACCGCTGCCGGCGGGCCGGTGCGGTTCCTCGCGCTGTCGGTGTCGGATGCCGCGGAGGACGTGATCGCCGTCATCCGGGCTGGAGCGCGAGGCTACGTCACCAAGACGATCGGGGCGCGTGATCTCGTGGTGGCGGTGCGGCGGGTGGCCGACGGCGACGCCGTGTTCTCGCCGCGGCTGGCGGGGTTCGTGCTCGACGCGTTCGGGGCGGCGGCGGGGGAGGTGGCCGAGGTCGACGAGGAGCTCGACCGGCTCTCGGCGCGCGAGCGCGAGGTGATGCGGCTGATCGCCCGCGGCTACCAGTACAAGGAGGTCGCCAAGGAGCTGTTCATCTCGGTCAAGAC
>JBOFLR010000024.1:0-3450 GCA_051657965.1 Dermatophilaceae bacterium | reverse complement strand
CCGGCCTGGCCTCGGTGGTGACCGGCGTGCTGTTCCTCGTGTCGATCCTCGTCACGCCGCTCGTGCGCGTCATCCCCAACGAAGCGGCCGTGCCGGCTCTGGTGCTCGTCGGGTTCCTCATGATGCAGCAGGTCAAGGGTATCGACTGGGACGATGTGGAGATCGCCATCCCGGCGTTTCTCACCATCGTGCTCATGCCGTTCACCTACTCGATCACCGTGGGCATCGGGGCCGGGTTCATGGCGTACACGCTGATCAAGGTGGTGCGCGGCAAGTCCCGTGGTGTGCATCCGATGATGTGGGGCGTCTCGGCGCTGTTTCTCGTGTACTTCTTCATCGCGCCGTTGACCGACCTGGTCACCGACTGACCGGCGCCTGGCTCTCGCCTCCGCGTCGACGGCTCCCGCAGCGATCATCACGTTCGTCACGCTCGTCACGCGCGTCCGCGTTTCGACGCCGTGGCGTCCAAGGGCGTCAGGGGCGTCCACATCTCGACGCCGCTCACGCGCATCGACGCCATGGCGTCCGAACGCCTCGAGGTCGTCGACGATGGCGGCCGACCGCGGAATAGTTAGGCGAGGTAATGAGTTAAGCTAAGTATCTTACGTCCTGCCTTCCGGAGGTCCGGCATGCCCGCCACCACGCCCGTACACGGCACGCCGATGACCCGTGCCGAGAAGGACCGGCTCACCCACGACCTGCGGATGGCGTGCATGCGCATCTCGCGTCGAGTTCGCTTCGAGAGCGCGAGTGACGTTGCGCCACACCAGTTCTCTGTACTCGTTCGGCTCGAGTCCGGCCCGCACACGCCCAAGGAGCTCGCCGAGATCGAACGGGTGAGTGCGCCGAGCATGACCCGCACCGTCGGGCGTCTCGTCGACGCCGGCCTCGTCGCGCGCGCCGACGACCCCACCGACGGCCGCCAGGTCATCCTCTCGCTGACCACCGACGGGCGGCGCGCCATCCGCGACATCCGGCGCCGGCGCGACCAGTGGCTGGCGACCCGGCTCGCCCGGCTCACCGACGACGAGCGCGTCCTGCTCGCCGCCGCCACGGCGCTGCTCGAACGGGTGGCCGCCGAGTGAGCCCGACCTTCACCTCGCTCGAGGTCCGCAACTACCGCACGTGGGCGGCCGGCGCGCTGGTGTCGAACGTCGGCACCTGGATGGGCCGGGTCGGTCAGGACTGGCTCGTGCTCACCGTGCTCACCGCCGGGTCGGCCACGGCGCTCGGCACCGTCACGGGGCTGCAATTCCTCCCGTTCCTGGTGCTGGCGCCGTGGGCGGGCCTGATCGCCGACCGGTTCCCGAAACGGACGACGCTGCTCGTCACCCAGTCGCTGCTGGCCCTGTCGAGCCTGGTGCTCGGCGTGCTCGCCGTCACCGGTGCGGCCGAGCTGTGGCACGTCTACGCCGTGGCCCTGTTCCAGGGGGTCGCCACCGCCATCGACGCCCCGGCGCGGCAGGCGTTCGTGTCGGAGATGGTGCCGGCGGAGAAGCTGGCCAATGCGGTGTCCCTGAACTCGGCGTCCTTCAACCTGGGCCGGCTGCTCGGCCCGGGCGTCGCCGGTCTGGTCATCGCCGGATGGGGGACCGGGGAGGCGTTGCTGCTCAACACGCTGACTTTCGTCTTCGTCATCGTGGCGCTGCTGCGGCTGCGGCTCTCCGAGTTGCGTCCGGCGCCTCGCCTCACCAGCGGGCGCGGCGCCATCCGGCAAGGGCTCGCCTACGTGCGTGGCCGGCGCGACCTGCAGCTCGTGATGCTGCTCGTCTTCGTGCTCGGCACGTTCGGCATGAACTTCCAGATCACCATGGCGCTGATGGCCACGCAGGTGTTCGGGAAGGGAGCCGGCGAGTTCGGCCTGCTGGGCTCGATCATGGCGGTCGGGTCCCTCGCGGCGGCGCTGCTGTCGGCGCGGCGGCAGCGACCCCGGCTGCGGGTGCTGCTACTCGCGCTCGCCGGCTTCGTCGTGGCCTCGGCCTCGGCTGCGCTCGCCCCGTCGTACTGGACCTTCGCGGCCGCGCTCGTGCCGGTGGGGTTGGCCGCCCTCACCGCGCTCACCACCGCCAACGCCATGGTGCAGACCCGGGTCGCGCCCGAGATGCGGGGGCGGGTGATGGCGCTGTACATGGCCATCTTCATGGGCGGTACGCCGGTGGGTGCGCCGCTGGTCGGGTGGGTCGCCGAGATGTTCGGTCCGCGGTGGACCATCGGGGTGGGCACCGTCGCCGTGGGACTGGTGCTGGTCGGGGTCTCGATCTTCCTCGGGCGGTCCGAGAATGTGCGGGTGAGCTACGAGTCCCGGCGGCATCCGCACTTCCAGGTGAGTACCGAGCCGGTGGCGGGCGACCGTCATCCCACGATGTCGGTGCCGGAGCCGGCGCGGTGACGACCCTGATGACCCGCCCGGCTCGGATGACGCGCCGGACCCGCCGCCTGACCCGCCCGACCCGCTGCTTGACCAGCCCGACCCGCCTGAACGGCCCGACCGGCCGCCCGACCCGCCCGGCTCGGGTGGTCGTCGGCCGGCGCGGCGCTGTGCGACCGTGGTGCAGGTGGCCCCGATGACGCCGTCGTTCCGGAGGCGGATGACGCTGGGCGTGCTGGGCCTGCTCCTCGTGGTCGCGCTGGTCTACGCCGTCGTCCGCTGACGCCGAGCTCGGGACTACGTGCGGCCTCCGGCGTCGGGCGGGAGGGCCCGGGCGGCCTCGTCGAGAGCACCGCGCAGCCGTCGCCGCGAGCTGACCTGGAGCTTCCGGTAGACCCGGGAGAGATGGCTCTCCACGGTGCGCACGGACAGCACCAGGTGCTCGGCGACCTCACGATCGGTCAGGCCCTCGGCGGCCAGGGTGGCCACCTCTGCCTCACGCGCGGTCAACCCGGGCTGCGTCGTCGCTGGCGCGATACCCAGCGTCGACCGCAGGCGGTCCGCCCGGGCCCGCGCGGGTCCGCCGGTGCGGGTCTGTGCCTCGCCCGCCTCTGCGGCCTCGGCGACCACCAGCGCGAGCCGGGACATGCCCATCTCCTCCAGCGCGTCGGCGTGACGCAGCAGGGTGGCCTCGTCACCGGCTCGAGCGTCGGTCACCGCCAAGGTCGCCTGGGCGCTCACGACCAGGCGGGGAGCGTCGACCGCGTCGACGATCTGCCGGATGCGCGGGCCCACCTCCTCGGCGGAGTCGCGGATCTCGGCGTCGTAGAGCAGGTAGCCGAGCTCGACCAGCGGGCATCCCGATCGGCGGGCCGCGTCGACGGCGGCGGTGACCTGCCGAACGGCCTCGTCCCGGTCGCCGCGTGCCGACGCCACCGCGGCTGACGCCCACGGCAGCAGACCTGGCACCAGGGCCAGGGCGTCGGGCGGTGTCGAGGCGAGCACCTCGGCCGCCTCCGCGACCCGGCCGGCCTCGGCGAGGCTGATGACGAGCCAGGCGGCGGCCTCGGAGCGGAACAGCC
>JBOFLR010000023.1:0-1694 GCA_051657965.1 Dermatophilaceae bacterium | reverse complement strand
CCCTCACCCAGGCCGAGGTCGACGCCGGGAGCTTCACCAATACCGCCACCTCGACGGTCAGCTCCTCGGTCGGCGCCGGCAGCTCCGCGCCGTCGTCGGCCACCGTCCCGATCCCGGTAGCCGGCGGGGTGAGCCTGGTCAAGAACGTCGCGTCCGTGACCGACGTGAACGGCAACGGCATCCGGGATGCCGGTGACCGCATCGGCTGGACGTTCACCGTCACCAACACCAGCAACGTCACCCTGAACCCGGTCGCCGTGAGCGACCCGAAAGCCGGCGCCGTCACCTGCCCGGTGACGACCCTCGCGCCCGGGGCCAGCACCACCTGCACCGCGGCGCCCTACACGGTGACCCAGGCCGAGGGCGACGCCGGCGTGGTGACCAACACCGCGACCGCCACGGGCCGGACCCCCGGCGGCGCCACGCTCACCTCGCCCGGGTCGTCGACCAGCACCACGCTGACCCGCCAGCCCGCGACGACGTTGAGCAAGAACGCCACTGTCACCGACGTGAACGCCAACGGTCGCACCGACCTCGGTGACCGCATCACCTGGACCTTCCAGGTGCGCAACACCGGAAACGTCACCCTGACCGGCGTCCAGGTGAACGACCCGACCGCCGGCGCGATCAGCTGCGTCCCACTCAGCATCGCTCCCGGCGCCACCTCCACCTGCACCGCGACGGTGCCATACACGATCACGCAGCCCGACGTGGACGCCGGCCGCAAGGACAACACGGCGACGGCATCCGGGCAGGACCCGGCCGGGAGCACGGTGACCTCGCCGCCCGCGTCGGCGTCGGTGCCGGTGCAGCAGACCTCGGCGCTGGCGCTGACCAAGGCGGCCGCGGTCACCGACGTGAACGGTAACGGCGTCACCGACCTCGGGGACCGCATCGGGTGGTCGTTCGTGGTGCGCAACACCGGCACGGTGACGCTGTCGTCGGTGGCGGTCGCCGATCCGCGGGCCGGCACGGTGACCTGCCCGGTGACGACGCTCGCGCCCGGTGCTCAGACCACGTGTACCGCTGCGCCGTACGCGATCACGCAGGCCGACGTGGATGCCGGAGTGGTGAGCAACACCGCCACCTCCACCGGCACCGCCCCGGGCGGTGCCACCGTCACCTCCAACACCTCGACCACCGACACGCCGGTCACCCAGGTGGACGAGCTGGCGCTGGTCAAGACCGGCACGGTGACCGATGTCGACGGTAACGGCACCGACCTCGGCGACACCGTGAGCTACGCGTTCCAGGTGACCAACTCCGGCACCGTGACCATCACGACGCTCGCGATCGTCGACCCCCGGGTCGGCCCGGTCAGCTGCCCGACCACGACTCTCGCGCCAGGTGCGCAAAGCACCTGCACGGCGACCGGCGCAGTCACCCAGGCGGATGTCGATGCGGGCGCCTCCACCAATACCGCTCAGGCACAAGGGCAGAACCCCGGTGGCGCCACCGTCACCTCGAACGGCTCCACGAACTCGATACCGGTACCGCAGACCTCGTCCCTCTCGCTGACCAAGACAGCCGCCGTGACCGATGTCGACGGCAACGGCACCGACCTCGGCGACACGATCCGGTGGACGTTCACGGTCACCAACTCGGGGACCACGACGATCTCGTCAGTGGCGGTGAGCGACCCGCTCGCGGGCAGCGTCAGCTGCGCCGCGGCATCCCTGGCACCGGGTGCGTCG
>JBOFLR010000022.1:0-16105 GCA_051657965.1 Dermatophilaceae bacterium | reverse complement strand
CCCAGGGAGAGGGGGCGGGCACCGCGCCACTATGTGGGGCCGCCGTCGTTCCGCGGTCGGCTCGGCCGGTCACTGCGGCGCTGTCCGAAACCCACGCGAGTTGCTGACGTGGCTGTCGCTACTCTGGTGCGGCGCGCCGACGGCGCGCGTCCCCGTCATCCATGGAGAGAGCCGCCGCATGCCCGCCGAGATCACCGTCCACGTCGCCGGGAGCGAGCGATCGGTGCCGGCCGGGACGACCGCCGGTGCGCTCTTCGAGGGTGACCGATCGGTGCTCGTGGCCCGGGTCGGCGGCGAGCTGCGCGACCTCGCCCACGTGCTCGTCGACGGCGACGTCGTCGAACCGGTCACCGCGTCCGAGCAGGACGGCCTCGACGTCTTGCGCCACTCCGCGGCCCACGTCCTCGCGCAGGCGGTGCAGGAGCTGCATCCGGGCGCGCGCCTGGGCATCGGCCCGCCGATCCGTGACGGCTTCTACTACGACTTCGACGTCGAGACCCCGTTCACGCCCGAGGACCTCAAGGCCCTCGAGAAGGTCATGCAGCGGATCGTCAACGAGGGCCAGGCATTCGTGCGCCGAGAGGTGGGCGACGACGAGGCGCGTGCCGAGCTCGCCGACGAGCCGTACAAGTGCGAGCTCATCGGCCTCAAAGGCGGGGCGAGTCGGGCCCCCGGAGGCGACGAGCACGAAGCGCTCGACTCGTTCGGAGCGGGGGCGTCAGTAGAGGTGGGCGGGTCGCAGCTGACGATCTACGACAACGTGCGTCGCGACGGCACCCGCGCGTGGGGCGACCTGTGCCGTGGCCCGCACGTGCCGACCACCAAGGTGCTCGGCAACGCCTTCAAGGTGATGCGCAGCGCCGCCGCGTACTGGCGCGGCTCGGAGAAGAACCCCCAGCTGCAGCGCGTCTACGGAACGGCCTGGGCCACCAAGGACGACCTCAAGGTGTATCTCGACCGGCTGGCCGAGGCGGAGCGGCGCGACCACCGGAAGCTGGGCGCCGAGCTGGACCTGTTCTCCTTCCCGGACGAGCTGGGTTCGGGCCTGGCCGTGTTCCACCCGAAGGGGGGTGTGCTCAAGCGTGAGATGGAGGACTACGTGCGGCGCCGGCACATCGAGGAGGGGTTCTCCTACGTGGGTACGCCGCACATCTCCAAGGACGGGCTGTTCCACACCTCCGGGCACCTGCCGTACTACGCCGACACGATGTTCCCCCCGATGGAGCTCGAGCACGCCGAGTACCGCCTCAAGGCGATGAACTGCCCGATGCACAACCTCATCTACCGCTCGCGCGGCAGGTCCTACCGCGAGCTGCCGCTGCGGCTGTTCGAGTTCGGCGGGGTGTACCGGTTCGAGAAGTCCGGCGTGGTCCACGGGCTCACCCGGGTCCGCGGGATGACGCAGGACGACTCGCACTCCTACGTCACCCCCGAGCAGGCCCCCGACGAGATCCGCCACCTCCTCGACTTCTGCCTCGGCCTGTTCCGCGACTTCGGGCTCGACGACTTCTACCTCGAGCTGTCCACCCGAGGGGAGGGCGAGAACGCCGGCAAGTTCATCGGGTCGACGGAGCAGTGGGAGACGGCGACCCGCGTGCTCGCCGACGCCGCCGCCGCGTCCGGGCTCGACTTGGTCCCCGACCCCGGTGGCGCGGCGTACTACGGCCCCAAGATCTCGGTGCAGGCCCGCGACGCCATCGGCCGCACCTGGCAGCTGTCGACCATCCAGTACGACTTCAACCAGCCCGAGCGCTTCGGCCTCGAATACCAGGCAGCCGACGGCAGCCGGCAGCAGCCGGTGATGATCCACGCGGCCAAGTTCGGGTCGATCGAGCGCTTCCTCGGCGTGCTCGTCGAGCACTACGCGGGAGCGTTCCCGCCGTGGCTCTCGCCCGTCCAGGTGCTCGGGGTGCCGGTGGCCGACGAGTTCGCGCCCTACCTCGCCCGGGTGGGGGAGCGGATGGCCGCGCACGGCATCCGGTTCGAGCTCGACGAGAGCGACGACCGGTTCCCGAAGAAGATCCGCAACGCGAGCAAGGCGAAGGTGCCCTTCGTCCTCATCGCGGGGGATGACGACCGCTCCGCCGACGCGGTCTCCTTCCGCTACCGCGACGGGTCCCAGAAGAACGGGGTTCCGGTTGCCGATGCGGTCGACGAGGTGCTCGCGACGATCCGGGACAAGCGGCAGGTGTGACGGCGGATCGCAGCAATCACATCATCCCCATCCACCATGTGGGATGACGTGCGTGTCGTCCTTCTCCTGCATCACATAGGTCGCACGACACGCCGGCGACACGCCGCAGCCCCGAATTGGTTGCACCATCTGGCCCAAAACCCTTGCGGCGCAGCACGGTGAAGGACTAGAAATATCTCACTCCACCGCTCCGGTGGTGGAGGGATCGAGATCCAGGACAGCGTCCAACCCGATCACCTCGGTGGTCGGAGGTGCCCGGTGACGCGGGTGGTCCGGGCGGTTGTCTTGACTCGTGAGACACGGATCGTCACGCCGAGTCGATCGAGGCCCCGGGAACTCATACTTCCCGGGGCCTCACCCTATGCCGGTCCGGCCGGACCTAGGATCAGGGCGTGCCGCAGCCCGAGGACGCCACCGACTTCGCGGGACACCCCGACGGCTTCGAGCGGCTCTGGACCCCGCACCGGCTGGTCTACCTCAAGGGCGAGCGGCCCGACGAGTCCGGCGGCGACGGCTGCCCGTTCTGCGCGGCGCCGGCCAAGGACGACGCCGAGGGGCTGGTCGTGCACCGTGGCGAGCGCTGCTACGTCGTGCTCAACCTCTTCCCCTACAACCCCGGGCACGTGCTCGTCTGCCCGTACCGGCACGTGGCGTCCTACGTCGACCTCACCGACGAGGAGACCGGCGAGTTCACCGACCTCACCAAGGCGGCGGTCCGCGCTCTCACGGCGACGTCGGCGCCGATGGGGTTCAACCTGGGCATGAACCAGGGGGCGGTGGCCGGCGCCGGGGTCGCGGCCCACCTGCACCAGCACGTCGTGCCGCGGTGGGGTGGCGACAGCAACTTCCTGCCGGTGATCGCCCGCACCAAGGCCCTGCCGATGCTGCTCGAGGACGTGCGAGAGCGCCTCGTCGAGCAGTGGCCCGCCGGGTGACGCCTACCGATGGAGAGCGGGTCAATGCTGCTGGGCGGCGGCGACGTGGTCACGCGCCAGCCGCTCGGGCAGGTGCTCGTAGCCCCGCAGCTCGCGGTGGAACGTGCCGGTGCCGTGCGCCAGCGAGCGCAGGGCGATCGCGTAGTCGAGCAGCTCCAGCTGGGGGACCGCTGCCTGCAGGGTCGACCGGCCCGCTTCGCCCTCGGCGGGGACCGATCCCAGGATCTGGCCGCGCCGGGTGCCGATGTCGGTCATCACCGCGCCGAGGTAGTCGTCGTCGACGGTGACCGAGACGGTGTCGATCGGCTCCAGGAGACACATGGTCGCCGGCGACGCGAGCTCGCGCAGGGCACACCCCGCGGCGGTCTGGAAGGCGATGTCGGAGGAGTCGACGCTGTGCGCCTTGCCGTCGGTGAGGGTGACCTTGACGTCGACGACCGGCCAGCCGGCGAGCAGCCCCTTGGCGAGCTGTGCGTCGACGCCCTTCTCGACGCTGCCGATGAACTGGCGCGGCACCGCGCCGCCGACGACCACCTCGGCGAACTCGTTCCCCGAACCACGGGGCAGCGGCTCCATGACGAGGTGACACACGGCGAACTGCCCGTGCCCGCCGGACTGCTTGACGTGCCGGCCCTGCGCCTCGGCCCGCGCGAGCGCCGTCTCCTTCATCGCCACCTTGACCGGGACCCGCTCCACGCCGACGTTGAACCGGTCGCGCAGGCGGTGCAGCACGAGGTCCAGGTGCGCCGGCCCGGTCGTCCACAGCACCACCTGGCCGGTGGCGCCGTCGTGCTCGATGCGCAGCGCCGGGTCCTCGGCCGCGAGCTCGCGGAATGCCACCGGCATCCGGTCCTCGTCGGCGCGAGTGGCCGCCGCGACCGCGACCGGCAACAGGGCTTCGGGCAGCGCCCACGGCGTGACGAGCAGCGGGCGGTCGGGGGAGGAGAGAGTGTCGGAGGTCTGCGCGGTGCCGAGCTTGGTGACGACGACCACCTCGCCCGCGATCGCGCTCGACTTGGGCAGCAGGTCGCCGTCCAGCGGCGCGGCGACCGACCCCGGGCGCACGTCCTCGTCGTGGGCGGCGTGCCCCTCGCCGGTCGGCACCCCGAGCAGCTCGAGGTGGCCGGAGACGTGCACCGGCCGGTCGGTACGCAGCGTCCCCGAGAACACGCGGACGAGGGAGAGGTGCCCGACGTACGCGTCGGAGCGGGTGTGCACGACCTCGGCGACCAACGGCCCGCCCGGGTCGGCGGTGAGCGCGACCGGTGCGCCCCCGGACACCGGACGGACCGTGGGGAGCGGGTGCAGTCCCGGGTGGGGGAAGGCCGCCTCGACGAGATGCACGAGCACGGGAACCCCGGCCCCGGTCTCGGCGGACACCGGCAGCACGGGGTGGAACGTGCCGTGCGCGACGGCGGTGAGCAGGTCCTTCTCGAGGGTCTCGAAGTCGAGCTCCTCGCCCTCGAGGTAGCGCTCCATGAGCCCGGTGTCCTCGGACTCCTCGATGATGCCCTCGAGGAGGGAGGGCCGGTGGGCGTCGAAGACGTCGGCGTGCTCCGGGCCGGCGGGGCGCACCGTCCGCCTGCCGCCGGAGTAGTCGTGGATCTCGCCGAGGAGCAGGTCGGCGATCGACGAGACGGCGCCTGCGTCGCCGGCCACCGGCACCCCGAGCGGCTGGATGCCCGCCCCGAAATGCGCCCGGCAGTCGGCGAGGCTGGTCTCGAAGTCGGCGTCGCGTGCGTCGAGCTGGGTGACGACGACGGCACGCGGCATCCCGACGAGCGCGCACTCGTGCCACAGGGCTCGACTGGTGGCGTCGGCACCGTCGGCCGCCGAGACGACGAAGAGTGCGGCATCGGCAGCTCGAAGGCCGGCACGCACCTCTCCGACGAGATCGGGGACGCCCGGCGTGTCGACGAGCGTGAGCACCACCCGTCCGGTGGACACCGTGGCCGCTCGTATCCCGGTCGTCGGCCCGGTGTGCCCATGCGCGCCCCGCCCGCCGGCGAGCTGGTCGACGACATGGTCGAACAGCCGCGACTTCCCCGCACCGCTCGGCCCCACGAGGACGACGTTGCGGATGCCGGTGACATCGACGACGGAGGGTGCTTGGGCAACGCTGCCGGTCATGGATCTACCCAACTCCGTACCCGCCCGGTCCACAAGGCCACCGGTGGCCAGGGACGACCCTGCACTGCCCGCCGGTGCACGGCAGCTACCGGATTCGCAGCCGAAGCACCACCCGGCGAGATGCGCGAGCGCGTCGGACCCGATCACGCCGTGGGCGGCCGACCGGAGGCCACTAGGCTTGCGGCACCATGCTGAATCGCTACGCCCGCGCCTTCTTCACCAAGGTCCTGGGACCCGTCGCGTCGCTGCTGCTCCGCCTCGGCGTCAGCCCGGACGTCGTCACGGTCCTCGGCACCCTCGGGGTGTGTGCAGGAGCGCTGGCGTTCTACCCGCGTGGCGAGTTCCTCGTCGGCACGCTGGTCATCACGGCGTTCGTCTTCTCCGACAGCGTCGACGGCATCATGGCGCGGCGGCTGGGCCGGTCGAGCCACTGGGGCGCCTACCTCGACTCCACCCTCGACCGGATGGGTGACGCGGCGATCTTCGGAGGTCTGGTGCTCTGGTACGCCGGCGACGGGGGGAGCGCCTCCATGGCGGCGCTCGCCCTCGCGTGTCTCATCCTCGGCAGCGTCGTCTCCTACGCCAAGGCACGCGCGGAGGGGCTGGGGATGACGGCGGACGTCGGCATCGCCGAGCGGGCCGACCGGCTCGTCGTCGCCCTGGTCGCGGTCGGCCTCACCGGGCTGTTGAACCTGCCCACGGTGGTGCTCGGCGTCGTGCTGGGGATCCTCGCGCTGGCCAGCCTGGTCACCGTCATCCAGCGGATCCTCGAGGTGCGCCGACAGGCGCTGAGCGCCGCGTGACCCGGCTGGCGACGCGCATCGCCGACGCTACGCAGGTGGCCGGCTACCGCGCCGGATGGAGTCTCGTGCGCCGGATGCCGGAGGGCGCCGCTCGCCGGCTCTTCGACCTCGCCGCCGACGTCGCCGTGGCGCGCGGGGCGGCCGAGCGCCTGCGGGCCAACTACGCCCGGGTCCGTCCGGAGCTCGACGCCGCCGAGCTCGACCAGCTGGTGCGGGACGGGATGCGGGCGTACCTGCGCTACTACGGCGAGGCGTTCCGCCTTCCCGATCTCGCTCCGGCCGAGCTCGCCGAGCGCGTCCGGGTCGAGGGCGACGAACCGGTGCGGCAGGTGCTCGACCGTGGAGAGTCGGTGGTGTGCTTCCTCGGTCACCTCGGCAACTGGGATCTCGCCGGCGCGTGGTGCACGACACATCTCGGGCCGGTCACCACGGTGGCCGAGCGGCTACGTCCCGAACCGGTCTACGCCGAGTTCCTGGCGTTCCGCGAGAGCCTCGGGATGACGATCCTGCCGCTCACCGGCGGCCCCGACGTCTTCCCGGCGCTCCGGCAGGCCGCGAGGGGACCGGCCGTCATCCCGTTGCTCGCCGACCGTGACCTCACCTCCCGTGGCGTCACGGTCGAGCTGTGCGGGCAGCCGGCGCGGATGGCGCCCGGGCCGGCCGCGCTGGCGCTCGCCGAGAAGCGGCCGCTGCATCCGGTGACCATCCGGCACGAGCCCCGGGGTCGCGGCTGGGGCATCGTCATCACCTTCCACCCGGCCGTCGTGGTCCCCGACGACGGCGCGACTCGGCAGCGAGTGATCGCGATGACCCAGGCATGCGCCGGCGTGCTCGGCGACGTCATCCGCAAGCACACCGTCGACTGGCACATGCTCCAGCGGGTGTTCGTGGCCGACCTCGATCGCGCCGTCGCACCGGCCGGGGTGGTGGCGCCGTGAGGATCGGGATGGTGTGCCCGTACTCCTTCGACGTGCCGGGCGGGGTGCAGTTCCACGTGCGCGACCTCGCCGAGGTCTACCTGGCCCAGGGCCACGAGGTGTCGGTGCTCGCGCCCGCCGACGACGGAGCGGAGCTCCCGCCGTACCTGGTGTCCTGCGGTGGTGCCGTGCCGGTGCGGTACAACGGGTCGGTCGCCCGGCTCAGTTTCGGCCCGGTCACCTCGGGTCGGGTCACCCGGTGGCTCGAGAACGGGGCGTTCGACATCCTGCATCTCCATGAGCCGATGGCTCCGTCGGCGTCGCTGATGGCGCTCTGGGCGGCGACCGAGCCGGTGGTCGCGACCTTTCACACGGCCAACGTGCGCTCGCGGGCGATGCATGCGGCCAACCCGCTGTTGCGGCCGACTCTGGAGAAGATCAGGGCCCGGATCGCGGTGTCCGACGACGCCGCCCTGACGGTGCGCCGGCATCTCGGTGGTGAGACCTACGTCGTGCCGAACGGCGTTCACGTCGAGCGGTTCTCGGTCGCGACGCACCGGGGCGAGTGGGTGGGCGCGGCCGAGGCTCCGACGCTGGCCTTCCTCGGTCGGGTCGACGAGCCCCGCAAGGGCCTCGAGGTGGCGCTACGCGCGCTCCCCGCGGTGATCGACCGTCATCCGCGCACCCGGCTGCTCGTCGCCGGGCCCGGTGACGCGAGCGAGCTGCTCGACGACGTCGACCCGAGGACCGCCGCGGCCGTCCATCTCCTCGGCGCGGTGTCCGAGCCCGACAAGGTCGCGCTGCTGGCCTCGGTCGACGCCTACATCGCGCCCCACCTCGGGGGTGAGAGCTTCGGCATCGTCCTCGTCGAGGCGATGGCGGCCGGGGCGCCGGTGGTGGCGTCCGACCTCTCCGCGTTCGTCGCCGTCCTCGACGGCGGACGGACCGGCGTGGTGTTCGAGACCGGTTCGGCCGGCGCGCTGGCCCATGCGGTGCTCGACCTGCTCGGCGACAATGGCCGTCGCCAACGCCTGCGGATCACCGGCCGGGACCGGGCCTGGGCCTTCGACTGGTCGCGGGTGGCCGGCGAGATCATGGCGGTCTACGAGACCGCGCTCGCCTCGGCGCGGGGCGAGCCGGCCGACCCCACGCCTCGCGGGCTGTGGGGGCGCCTGGTCCGGGGCGTTCCCCGTGTGGGTGTCGGGTGATGAGCCTCCAGGACGGGTTCGACGTCCTCCAGACAGCGACCTTCGCCGTCACCGTCCTCGTCGTCGTCGCCTGGTACCTCTCCTACTCGGCATCCCGGCTCGACCGGCTGCATGCGAAAGCGGAGGGTGCGATGTCGGCGCTCGACGCCCAGCTGGTGCGGCGCGCCGAGGCCACCCTCGAGCTGGCCAACAGCGGGGCGCTCGACCCGGCGAGTGCGTTGCTGCTGGCCGATGCGGCGACCGAGTCGATGGAGCGGATGACCGAGCACCCACGTGCCGAGGACTTGCTCGACGGCCAGCACTTCGGTGGTCGGGAGGAGGTGGAGAGCGACCTCAGCCGAGTGCTCCGCGCGACGCTCACCGACGAGACCGTCGCCGCGCTCCGCGATCGCCGTGACGACCTCGTCGACGAGTCGCTGGCGCGCATCGCGGCGAGCGGGCTCCGGGTGCGGATGGCGCGCCGGTTCCACAACGACGCGGTGCGCGAGGTGCGTCGGGTCCGGGCCAAGCGGATCGTGCGGACGTTCCGGCTGGCCGGCTACGCGGGCCTGCCCGAGCGACTCGAGTTCGACGACGACCTGCCCGGCGCGCTCACCCTCGATACGGCCTCCGGGAGCAGCCGTCGTCCGGCCTAGAATCGGCCCATGACCGCACCGCAGCCCGATCGCCCCTCCGTCGGCACGACCCGCGTGAAGCGCGGCATGGCCGAGATGCTCAAGGGGGGCGTGATCATGGACGTCGTCACCCCCGAGCAGGCGAAGATCGCCGAGGATGCCGGGGCGGTCGCGGTCATGGCGCTCGAGCGGGTGCCAGCGGACATCCGGGCTCAGGGTGGGGTGTCGCGGATGAGCGACCCCGACATGATCGACGGCATCGTCGAGACGGTGTCGATCCCGGTCATGGCCAAGGCACGGATCGGGCACTTCGTCGAGGCGCAGGTGCTGCAGAGTCTCGGCGTCGACTACGTCGACGAGTCCGAGGTGCTCACCCCCGCCGACTACACGAACCACATCGACAAGTGGGCCTTCACCGTGCCCTTCGTCTGCGGCGCGACCAACCTCGGCGAGGCGCTGCGCCGGATCACCGAGGGCGCGGCGATGATCCGCTCCAAGGGCGAGGCCGGCACCGGCGACGTCTCGAACGCGACGACCCACATGCGCACGATCCGCGGTGAGCTGAACCGGCTGCGCTCGATGAGCCCCGACGAGCTCTATGTCGCCGCCAAGGAGCTCCAGGCGCCCTATGACCTCGTCAAGGAGGTCGCCGAAGCCGGGAAGCTGCCGGTGGTGATGTTCACCGCCGGTGGCATCGCCACCCCGGCCGACGCCGCGATGATGATGCAGCTCGGCGCCGACGGCGTCTTCGTCGGCTCGGGCATCTTCAAGTCGGGCAACCCGGCGCAGCGCGCCGAGGCGATCGTCAAGGCGACGACGTTCCACGACGACCCCGACGTCGTCGCCAAGGTCTCTCGCGGGCTCGGCGAGGCGATGGTCGGCATCAACGTCGAGGAGATCCCGCAGCCGCACCGCCTCGCGGAGCGGGGTTGGTGACACCGGGCGGCTCACCGGCCGCCTGGTGCACCCCTGGGGGGGGCGTTCCGGTCGAACGCAGTGGTGGGTCGGGCCGATCAGCGCCCGTGGTCAGAACAAGCTGAGCTGAACGGCCGGTGAGACCTCAGCGCGGTGGGCGCGGGCCGCGCCGCGCCGGTCTGCGGGTCGACGTGCGGTACGGCGTGGCTGCCGCTGGGCCTGCACATCGTCCCACTCCCACAGCGGCGGGGTCGGTGGCGGCCCTCCCACCAGCGCCCACAGGCACGGACCCAGCCGGATATCGCGTGCCCGCAGCGCGCGCTGCATCCTGAGGCGGTCCAGCGGGACCCGCATCGACTCGACCGCCGGGACCGGCAGATCGTGGCGCATCGTCATCAACCGGCGGTTGCGTCGGAGAGAGTCCTGCACGCCCGGCTCGGCCAGCCGCCGCGCGGCCGGCTCGCCGATCAGCGCGACCACCTGGCTCCGCCGTTCGTCGCGCACCGCGGTCTGTGCCTCGTCGAGGGTCTCGAACGCCGCGAGCAGCCGGGCCGCCGTGCTCGAACCGATTCCGGGAGCACCGGGCAGGTTGTCCGAGGCGTCCCCGCGCAGGGCTGCGTAGTCCCGATACTGGTCGGGGCGCACCCCGTAGGTGGCGTGCAGCAGGTGCGGCGTCAGCAGCGGCGATGCCTCGAGGCCTCCGGCCGTGACCCGCAGCATCGAGGTGCTGTCGTCGACCAGGGCGAGGGCGTCACGGTCGCTGGTGACGAGAGTGCAGCGCCAGCCCCGGTGCCGAGCCAGCTGGGCAGCCGACGCGAGGACGTCGTCGGCCTCCCAGCCCTCGTGCTGGACGACGGCGAACCCTGCCTCATCCAGCAGGGCCGGGGCGTCGGTGAGCTGAGCGGCCAGATCGGCGGGCTTCTCGGGACGACCCGCCTTGTACGCCGGGTGCTCGACCGTCCGACGGTACGGACCGGCCGAGTCGAAGGCGACCAGCACGGCATCCGGTCGGAGGCGTGCCGCCGCCCCGGCGACCGTGGCGACCAGGGCACGCAGCGCCCACACCGGGCGGCCGTCGGCGTCGCGCTGGTCGCTGTCCGCGTGCGCGTGGTAAGCGCGGTGCAGCATCCCGTTCCCGTCCACCGCCATGAGCACCGGGGACGATCCGGACGACGCCATGACCTCACCGTAACCGCCGGCCACGACACGGCCACTCAGGTGACTGCGGCGCGCGTGGCGTACCGCGGGCGTTCGTGCTCACCGCCGTCGAGAACGGCACGCAGCTGCTCGGCGGCCCGCAGCACGTCGGCGTGGGTGAGGTACATCGGCGCGAACCCGAGGCGGACGATGTCGGGCTCGCGGAAGTCGCCCACCACGCCGCGCGCGATGAGGGCCTGCACCACCGCGTAGGCGGCCGGATGACGCACGCTCACCTGGGAGCCGCGGCGTCGCGGATCCCGCGGGGTGGCCACGTCGAGGTCGGGAGCGAGCTCGTGGACGCAGTCGAGGAAGAAGCCGGTGAGCGAGAGCGAACGCTCACGCAGCGCCGCCACCGGCACACCGTCGTACGCGGCGAGTGCGGCCTCGAGGGCGAGCATCGACAACACCGGTGGGGTCCCGACCCGTCCTCGGGCGACCCCGGCCGCCGCCCGGTACTCGGGCGCCATCGCGAACGGCGTCGCGTGCCCGTTCCACCCGGCCAGCGGCTGGTCGAACGACTCCAGGTGGCGCGTCGCGACGTAGAGGAATGCCGGTGCGCCCGGCCCGCCGTTCAGGTACTTGTAGCCGCAGCCGACGGCGAGATCGACCTCGTGCTCGTCGAGGCGCACGTCGAGCACTCCCGCGGAGTGGCACAGGTCCCAGCAGACCAGCCCGCCCACGGCGTGGGCCGCCCTGGTGACGGCGAGCAGGTCCCACAGCTCACCGGTGCGGTAGTCGACCGAGCTGTAGGACGCCAACACGAGGTCCTCACCCACCTCGGCGGCGCGCGCCACGGCATCCGAGGGCGACACGCGCTCCACGATCAACCCGGCATCGCGTGCCGCGGCGTCGGTAACGTACAGATCGGTGGGAAACGAGGCCGGGTCGATGAGCACCGTGCGACGACCGGGCCGCATCCGCGCGGCGGCGACGACCACCTTGTAGAGGTTGACGGTGGTGGAGTCGGTGCAGACCACCTGCCCTGGTGCCGCGCCGACCAGTGACCCGATACGGTTCCCGACCCGGGTGGGCGCGTCCCACCAACCGGCCTCGTTCCAGCTCGCGACGAGGTGCTGCCCCCACTGCCGGTGCACGGCGTCGGCGACCGCCTCCGGGACGCCGGCGGGCAGCGCACCGAGCGAGTTGCCGTCGAGGTAGACGCCCCCGGCCGGCAGACGGAACCGGGCCCGGAGGTCGGTGTCCGCGTGCTCGGCGTCGAGGGCTCGCGCCCGCTCGTCCAGCGTCATCCTCCGACGGTAACCGGTCAGGGCAACGCCATGAGCAGCAGCGGATGCCGGCCGCGCGGCAGCCAGGGCGGCACGACCTCGCCGACCACCTGCCATCCGTGTCGGCGGTAGAGCTCGACCGCACGGGTCGCGTCCCGGGCGACGTCGAGCACCGGGGTGCGGCCGAGGCCTCGGGCGTGGTCGACCGCGGTGCCCAGGAGGTCCCGCCCGATGCCGCGTCCGGCCGAGGCCGGGTCGACGACGAGGACGCCGACTGCGGCGAGGTGGTCGCCGGGCACACCGGTGGCGGCGACCCATGCGTCCGTGTCCCAGCCCGGTCTCGGGGCGAGGACGGACACGTGGCCCACGACGGCGCCGGCGTGGTCGACGGCCACCCAGGCGCCGAGCTCGCCGGGGCGGACGATGAAGTCCTCGGCGGGGAACGGCAGCGGCCAGCGCATCGGATAGCCGGACCCGGCCTGCTGGTCGCCCAGGAGTCGCACCAGCTCCGGGAGGTCCGCGGTGGTGCGGTCGCGGATGGTCGTGGCGGCCGGCATGGCCGGACGGTACCGTCCCGCTCACCTGACTCGGCGGCTACTCCACGTCCCTGTCGCGTAGGCGTCCGCGCACGACGCGGCGCTGCACGATCGGTGTCTCGTCGATCCGGCGGCGGAACGGATCGGCCGGAGGCGGAGGGGAGCTCTTCGGTCGCCCCGGGCCGTACAGCTCGGCCCACACCAGGAACGCCCCGGCGAGGAACAGGATGACGCCGACGGCGCGGAGGTTGACGCCCGGCGGGTCGGCGCGGACGGCGACCGCGAGGATGGCTCCCAGGACAGCGAGGACCATGCCCGGTGCCACGGCCATACCTCCACTGACGGCGACGTCCTCGAGGAGGACGACTGGATCAACCGCCCGAGTGTACGGAGGCGTTCCCGTGCGGGGGACGCCTACGGGTGGTAGCACCACCACCCGGCCGACGGGAGAGATCCGGTGCAGCCGTACGATCGGGCGCCGTGACCGGCCACCCGACCATCGGCGTCCTCGCGGTCCAGGGCGACGTGCGTGAGCATGTCCAGGCCCTCGCCGCAGCCGGGGCCGAGCCGGTGGCCGTGCGGCGCCCCGCCGAGCTGGCAGCCGTCGGCGGGCTCGTCATCCCGGGCGGGGAGTCGACGACCATGGACAAGCTGGTCCGGGCCTTCGACCTCCAGGCGCCCCTACGTGAACGGATCGCCGGCGGGATGCCCGTCTACGGCTCGTGCGCCGGGATGATCATGCTCGCGGACCGCCTGGCCGACGCACGACCGGACCAGCAGACTCTCGGTGGCATGGACGTCACCGTGCGGCGCAACGCCTTCGGCCGCCAGGTCGACTCCTTCGAGGAGGACCTGCACATCCGCGAGCTGGGGCCGCAGCCGGTGCGGGCGGTCTTCATCCGCGCGCCGTGGGTCGAGCAGGTGGGCGAGGACGTCCAGGTGCTGGCCCGCGTCGAGCACGGCCCCGCCGCCGGGCGGGCGGTGGCGGCGCGGCAGGGCGTCCTCCTCGCTACCTCCTTCCATCCCGAGGTCACCGGCGACCATCGGTTCCACGCCTACTTCGCCGACATCGTCTCCGGCCGGCGGTGAGCCGGGTACGGTGCGCCGGCGCCGAGCGCGGGAGAGGTCGGGACCCGTCGCCGACCTAGGATGGTCGGCCGGACCACGACGACGCGACATCGAGAGGGAGCGTGCATGAGCGGCCACTCCAAGTGGGCGACCACGAAGCACAAGAAGGCGGCGATCGACGCCAAGCGGGGCAAGCTGTTCGCCAAGCTCATCAAGAACATCGAGGTGGCGGCGCGCCAGGGCGGCGGCGACCCGGCCGGCAACCCCACGCTGTACGACGCCATCCAGAAGGCGAAGAAGTCCTCGGTGCCGAACAGCAACATCGACAACGCGGTCAAACGCGGCTCGGGCGCCACCGCCGGCGGCGCGGACTGGGAGACCATCACCTACGAGGGCTACGCACCCGGCGGGGTGGCCGTGCTCATCGAGTGCCTCACCGACAACCGCAACCGCGCCGCGGCGGAGGTGCGCACCGCGCTCACCCGCAACGGCGGTCAGCTCGCCGACCCCGGCTCGGTCGCGTACGTCTTCAGCCGCAAGGGCGTCGTCGTCGTGCCCAAGACCGACGACCGCAGCGAGGACGACATCCTCGAGGTGGTGCTGGAGGCGGGAGCCGAGGAGGTGGCCGACCACGGCGACACCTGGCAGATCGTCTCCGAGGCCACCGATGTCGTGGCCGTGCGCACCGCACTCCAGGAGGCGGGTGTCGACTACGACTCGGCCGAGGCGGTCTGGGTGCCCGACCTGCAGGTGCCGCTCGACCTCGACGGCGCCCGCAAGATGATCCGGGTCGTCGAGGCGCTGGAGGACTCCGACGACGTCCAGGACGTCTACGCCAACGGCGACATCCCCGACGACGTCCTCGCGGCTCTCGACGCGGACTGACCGGGTACACCGCTCGGGGAGGGTGCGTCATCCGGCGCAGCACGGGCGTCGCGTGTCGGTGGGCGGATGACGCCCGCCGCGTGTGTAGCGTGGTCGCCGAACAGGTGTTCTAGCCCCGTGTCCGCCGGTCCGGAAGGAGCCCGCTCGTGCGTGTGCTCGGCGTCGACCCCGGTTTGACCCGGTGCGGGCTCGGCGTGGTCGACGGCCGTCCCGGCCGAGCGGCCATGGTGGCGGTCGGCGTGGTCCGCACCCCCGGCGACGCCCATCCGGGGGAGCGGCTCGTGTATCTCGAGGCGGAGCTGGACGGTTGGCTCGCGCGGTACTCGCCGGACGTGGTCGCCGTCGAGCGGGTGTTCGCCGACGTCAACGTCGCCTCGGTGATGACCACGGCACACGCCACCGCACTGGCACTGCTCACGGCGACCAAGCGCGGCATCCCGGTGGTGTTCCACACCCCGACCGAGGTCAAGGCCGCCGTCACCGGCTCGGGACGGGCCGAGAAGGCGCAGGTGACCGCGATGGTCACCCGCATCCTCGGCCTGGACGCCGCACCTCGACCCGCCGACGCCGCCGACGCGCTCGCCCTCGCGGTCTGCCACGCCTGGCGGGGTGCCGCCTCCGGGCGGCTCGCGGCGCTGGCCGAGGCGGCCCGCCGGTGATCGCGTCGGTGCGAGGCGCGGTCGGGCAGGTCGGTCTCGACCGGGTCGTCGTCGAGGTCGGTGGCGTGGGGTTGCTCGTGCACACGACTCCAGCCACCGCGGCGGCGTGCCGCTGCGGCGAGGAGGCCGCGCTCGCCACGACGCTCGTGGTGCGCGAGGAGTCGATGACCCTGTTCGGTTTCGGCACCGCCGCCGAACGCGACATGTTCGAGACCGTGCAGACCGTCTCGGGAGTGGGCCCGCGGCTGGCGTTGGCGATGCTCTCGGTCATGGGCCCCGACGACCTCACCGGCGCACTCCGCACGGGCGACACGAAGGCGCTCACCGCCATCCCCGGCATCGGGGCCAAGTCGGCGCAGCGGCTCGTCCTCGAGCTGCGCGACAAGGTCGGTGCCGCGGGTGCCGCCGGAGCGGTGTCGGATGCCGTTCCGGCGGCCACCGGGCGAGCGGGGTGGCGCGAGCCGGTCACCGAGGCGCTCGTCGGGCTCGGCTGGAACGCCAAGCAGGCCGCGGATGCCGTCGAGCGGGTCGCCGCCGCGGAGCCGGGCGAGTCCGATGTCGCCGTGCTGCTGCGGTCGGCGCTGCGGGAGCTGCGGCCGTGAGCGCCGACGCAGCGCGTCCCGGGTTCCGCAGCGAGCTGCGCGAGGCCGACGAGCCGCGTGCCGACGCCTCCGACGACCGGTCCTGGGACGCCACGGCGCGGGTGGTCGACGCCGCCGGGTCCGACGACGAGCGGGTGGTCGAGGCGGCGCTGCGGCCACGCCGGCTGGCCGAGTTCCCCGGTCAGGTGCGCGTGCGCGACCAGCTCGGGCTGG
>JBOFLR010000021.1:0-1610 GCA_051657965.1 Dermatophilaceae bacterium | reverse complement strand
CCACCCCCCGCGAGGTGGGTCAGCTGCGCGGCACCGCTCCCGGCAGCGGCGGCACCACAGGCGGCAGTTCACGGCCGCCCGTGGCGCGGAGCTGGGCCGGCCCGCCGTCGCCGAGCGGCTCGGTGAACGGCTGGAGATCGCCGACGCACGTCGTACCCGCGGCGGGTAGTGCCCGGGTCAGGAGGTAGCGCTCCATCGCCACGGTGACGCACTCCGACGTGCCGAACGCCGTGTGGCCCCAGCTGTCGCTGGTGAGCAGCCGGCTGTTCGGCAGGAGGTCCGCCGTGCGCACGGCACCGCGGTAGTTGGTGGCCGGGTCGTAGAAGTTGCCGACGACGAGCACCGGGTTGACCGTGCGCCGGGTGAACGGCCCGCTGTAGGCGTCCTCGTCCCGGACCGTCCAGGTCGAGCTCGCGCACGGCGAGGACGCCCACGTCCAGATCCGGCCGAAGTCGGGAGCGGTGCGCTCACCGGCTGCGACGTAGCCGGGCCAGTCGGCGGCCCGGGCGGGGCCCAGGCCGTCGGTGCACAGCACTGTCTGGAACGCCTCGGGGCTGTTGTCGTACGGGAACTCCCAGCCGACCGCGCGCCCGGTGCGTGCCTGCGCCTCGCGTGCTTCGCGCCCGCCGGAGCTCACGGCCTCCACCTTGGCGCCGAGGTGCGCCCGGGCCTCGGCCTGGCGGCGCGCCGCCGCGCTGCCCTCGGGAGCCTCCGCCTCGAGCAGGTCGAGCACGAAGGTGAGGTCGGCGTCGACGAGCTCACCGGCGAACGGCGCGTACATCTCACCGAGGAGGATCGAGACGAGGACGGCGTAGGGGAGCTCGAAGACCACCTCGCCGGTCTCGGGGTCGGTGACGACCAGCGGCTCGGCCTGCAGGCTGGCCCGGATCTGGGCGTAGAGCTCCTCGGGGTCACCACGGCCGGCGAGCTGGCAGTACTCCGGCCCGGCCTCGCCGCACCGCTCGAGGATCTCGGCCAGTGCTCCCGCCGCGCCCTCACCCGATCGGATCCGTTGGGTCTGCGGGGTGTTCGCGGTGGCGGCGGTGCCCGCCCAGGCGACCGGGTCGAGAACACCGTCGATCGCGACGGCGCGCACCCGGTCGGGGAAGAGGTTGGCGTACACCGTGCCGAGGTAGGAACCGTAGGAGAAGCCGAGGTACGTCAGCCGGCTGTCGCCGACCATCCGCCGCAGCACGTCCATGTCGCGCGCGACCTCGGCCGTCGACATCGACCCGGACAGCGGCCGGCCCGTACTCGAGCAGGCCTTGCCGAAGGCGATCGACGAGCGGACGTAGGCCCCGGTCTCGCTGCGCGTGTACGGGAACGGAACCGAGAAGTAGCCCTCGAGGGCGTCGTCCTGCGCGCCGAGGTCGTCCCAGCACCGGACCGTGTCACTGAAGTTGGTGCCACGAGGGTCGAACCCGACGATGTCGAAGCGGTCGAGCACGTCGGCGCCGAGGAACTGCGGTGCGGCCGCGGCGATGCCCACTCCCGAGCCCCCGGGACCACCAGGGTTGAGGAACAGGGTGCCGACCTTGCGCGCCGGTGTGCGCGCCTTGAGTCGGAGGACAGCAACGTCCGTGGTCGGGCCGTTCGGCTGGTCGTAGTCC
>JBOFLR010000020.1:0-1819 GCA_051657965.1 Dermatophilaceae bacterium | reverse complement strand
ACCTCTTGGGTCGCGGCGGAATGGCCGAAGTGCACCTCGGCTTCGACAGCCGCCTCGGTCGTCAGGTGGCCATCAAGATGCTGCGCACCGACCTCGCGCGCGACCAGACCTTCATCAGCCGGTTCCGCCGGGAGGCCCAGGCCGCGGCATCACTCGGACATTCGGCCATCGTCGCCGTGTTCGACCACGGCGAGGACCACATGGTCGAGAGCGGGGGCGCCCAGGTGCGCGTCCCGTACATCGTCATGGAGTACGTCGACGGCCGCACGCTGCGCGACGTCCTGGCCGAGCGTGGGCCGCTGGCCCCAGCCGAGGCGCTGCGCATCACCGAGGGTGTGCTCGACGCGTTGGGTTACAGCCATCGCGGTGGCATCGTGCATCGCGACATCAAGCCCGCCAACGTCATGATCGCCGCCGACGGCACGGTGAAGGTGATGGACTTCGGCATCGCACGGGCGATGGCCGACGCCAATGCCACCATGACGCAAACCCAGGCCGTCATCGGCACGGCCCAGTACCTCTCGCCGGAGCAGGCGCAGGGGCAACCGGTCGATGCCCGGTCCGACCTGTACTCGACGGGCTGCATGCTCTTCGAGCTGCTCACCGGCCGGCCGCCGTTCGTCGGCGACAGCCCGGTGTCGGTGGCGTACCAACACGTGCAGGAGCCGCCGACACCACCGTCGCATCTTGTCGACGGCATCAGCGGCGACCTCGACGCGGTGATCCTGCACGCTCTCGCCAAGGCCCGCGAGGCGCGCTACCAGGATGCCGGCGAGTTCCGCGCCGATCTCCAGGCGGTGCGGCTCGGCCGGCCCATCGGTGCGGCGGCTCGTGGCACGGCAGCCCTGGCGGGTGCCGCCCTGGGCGCCGCCGGGAGGACCGGGTCGCTGTCCTCCTCGCCGCCCGAGGCGGAGGCGCCGACCCGCGCCTTCACCGCGCCGGACTTCCCCACCCCGGTACCGCCTGGCGCCGATTCGACACCGATGACACGCAGCGACCTCCATCAGCAGAAGAAGAAGAACCGGCGTCGGCCGGCCGCGGTCATCGTCCTGGTCGTCGCCGCGCTGGCGGCGCTGGGGCTCCTGGCCTACGGCATGGTCATGGCATCGGGCACCGAGGAGCCGGTCAAGGTCGCGGTGCCCGACGTCGTCGGCAGCCCGCAGCAGACCGCGGAGGCCAGGCTGACGAGCGCAGGACTACGGGTCAGGGTCGTCCCCGAGGCAAGCGACTCGGTGCCCGAGGACGATGTCGTCAGGCAGGACCCGGAGCCGCGGGCCCAGGTGAGCCGCGGTGCCACGGTGACGATCACCGTGTCGACCGGCCCGGCGTCGGTGGCCGTGCCCGACCTCAAGGGTCGTACCGCCGACGAGGCCAGGCAGCAGCTCTCCGACCTCGGCCTGCAGCTCGGTGAGGTCGAGGAGGTCAACGACCCCGGCACCGAGCGCGGTGTCATCATCGACTCCAATCCCGGGTCGGGCACCGCCGTGGCGGCGAACACCTCGGTCAACGTGCGGGTCGGCACCGGCAAGGTCACGGTGCCCAACGTGGTGGGACTCAGCCAGAACGACGCTCAGCGGACGCTCGCGGACGCCAACCTGCAGGTTCAGACCGAGTTCCGGCAGACGGTCGACGTGCCCGAGGGTCAGGTGCTCGAGCAGGGCCCGAAGACCGGCGAGGCGGTTGATCAGGGCACCCAGGTGAAGATCGTCGTGGCCCAGAAGCCGGCCCCGTCGCCCAGCCCCAGCCCGAGTCCGAGCCCACCGTCGCCGTCGCCGTCGCCGTCACCGTCCGAGAGCCTGCCGCCCAGCCCGCCGCCGTC
>JBOFLR010000019.1:0-2444 GCA_051657965.1 Dermatophilaceae bacterium | reverse complement strand
GGCCGGCCAGGGTCGCCTCGTCGACGACGAGGCCGGTGAGCTCGTGCAGCGCGTGCACCGCCCGCTGGTCGTAGGACAGCTCGGAGGTGGCGGGCACGCCGACCGGCACCGCGGACAGCGGCGGCACCTCGCCGCGAGCCACCCCGGTGATGACGTCGAGCACGCCGAGCACGGTGCCGCCCTCGGCGAGATAGAGGTCGAGCCGGTTGGGGTCGCGCACCAGCGACACCGCGCGGTCGGGGTCGGTCAGCCGGGCGAGCACCTCGGGATCCTCGCCGCGCCATCCGATGGTGCCCTCGAGCTCGAGCAGCAGCGTCCACGTGCCGGCGTCGGTCGCGGCGAGCGCCACCTGCGTGCCAGCATCCGGCAGGCTTCCGGCGAGACGGGCGCCAAGGTACTCCAGACCCTGCACCGCCGACGGCGCTGGAACCCCGGCGACGGCGAGGGCGGCGGCGGGCGGCAACGCGGTCGCCGTCAGGCACCACCCCTCACCTAGGAGCCGGGTCAGGTCCGGAACGTCCGGCACGTGCGTCATCCGCCCTTCCACTGGTCACATCGGCGCGCCCGCACCCGGGCGCGCCGACGCTGTCGCGACTACTCGATGTTGACGTAGAACTCGTCGTTGGTTTCCTCCGGGTCGTCGAGACCGGCATCCCAGGCGAGGACGCGATCGTCCACGTAGTAGCGGCCGAGCTGGTTGCCGGCGATGCTGTTGTCGCGCTGCGGCACGGCCTTGACGGAGAAGTCCCAGAACGGGTTCCCGGCGCCCTCCACGGTGGAGGCGAACGGGTACTCGTCGCACTGCTCGCCCGCTCCGGGCGGCACCGGTAGGCCGGTGTCGAGGTACTCGTCGCGCAGCGGCCCGGTCTTGAAGCACGCACCATCCTTGTGCTGGCGGTTGGCCAGTGTCTCGCCCGGATGCAGCCGCGCGGTGATGCGGTGCAGGCCAGGCGCGTTCGCGTCACCCGCCACGAACTCGCCGGGGATCCGCTTGTCGCGCGGTGCCGGAACGCCAGGCGGGACCAGCAGCGGGTAGGTGCTGTTCGGGAAGTCCTGCGCGGTGAAGACGTGGAAGGCGACCGACTGCAGGTTCGAGCCGAGCCGGTAGGTCAGTCGCGGCGTCACCTCGGCGTGCACGCAGGCGGCGGGAAGACGTGCCTGACCGCGCGAGAAGTACGCCGCCGAGTCGCAGCGCACCAGTCGCGCCGGGGTGCGACCCGGGACGAGGGTCTTGTACTCGTCATCGTCGGTGAATGCCTCGACGAACCAGCGGTTGTAGGAGATCTGGTCTCGTCCCTCGCTCTGCTCCACCCGGTTCAGCACGTCCCAGTAGAACCAGTCGGAGCTGTTGTCCCACGTCGCCCACGGCAGCGTGGCCGGCCCCCGGGTCGCACCACAGACCCTGAAGTCCTGCTCGCACTGGCCGATCAGGCTGAGCGGCACGTTGGGCGCGACGAGGATGTTGTCGATCGGCCCCCAGTCGTAGTCGACCGAGCCCTCCTGGATCCGGGAGAACGTCCTGACCCGCCGCTGCGTCTCGTCGCCCTGCGCGAACACCTCCAGCTGGGCCGTGGTCGTGCCCTCCTCCTCGACCGGGTTGCCCTTGGCGTCGATCTCGTAGTAGGTGACTTCAAGGGTGATACGGCGGCAGTAGGCGAACCGGTTGAGCACCCGGCCGATGCCGCCCTCCGCGCCGGCGGCGAAACACTCCTCGACCAGGTCACCGGGCGGCTGCTCACCCACCGGCGGTGCGAGCGCGGTGGCCGCGTCGCCACCGGCCGGGCCGCCGACCGGTGAGTCGGCACCATCCGGCGACCGCACCCGTCCATCGACGGCCTCCTGGTCGGCAGCCTCCTGCCGCGCCGCACTCGACCGAGCCTGCGCCGCCCCGTCGGCGGCGGACAGCGAGCGTCCGCGGCCACCAGAACCCACCCCGGGATCTCGCTGCTCGGCCTGCTCGGCCTGCTCGGCTCGCATTCCGCTGGGCTCGGCCGGCTCATCCGCGGACCTCCGGGCCTGCGAACGCAGGTCGTCGAGGACCTGTCGACGCACGCCGACCTCCGCGCGGATGGTGCCGGTCTCGTCATCCGCCGCGCCTGGCGGCGCACTCGCCGGTGCTGGCATCGACCAGTCGATGGCCGCCGCAGTGCTGGCCGGCGGACTCGCGAGCGGCCAGCCAAGCGCCACGACGACGGCCATCGCCAGACCCGGCGCCCTGCCTCTCCTCGTCGAGCCGCCCCACGCCCGCCGCGCGGACCATCCACGGGTCGAACTCGATCCTCTGCTGATCACCTTGTCTCGCATGGGTTTCCCTCCAACCCCTGGTGCTGTCCCCTGCACGTACGTCCGTTCTACCGCATCCGCACCATCGAGTGAAGGGCCGGCCGGTGTCGATCCGTCCGACGTGCGTCGGTGGTGGTAGGCCCACGCGGCCAGCAGCAGAG
>JBOFLR010000018.1:0-28801 GCA_051657965.1 Dermatophilaceae bacterium | reverse complement strand
GTCCAGCCCCTGTGGTGTGACGACCCCGCCACGCGAGACCACCCGTTGGGAGCCGTCGGGGCGAACTTCGACCACCGCTGCATCGGTCAGGCTCGAGACGAAGGGGCGACCGGTGTCGTCGACGGCCACGTTGTCGGCGAGGAAGCCGAGTCGGGCGACGGTCGTGACTTCCCGTGTCGCTGCATCGACCCGCTTGAGGGCGCCGGTGTCGACGGCGAACACCGCCCCGTCCGGTGCCACATCCACGCCGAACAGTGCCGGTCCGAGATCCTCGGCGATCACTTCCAGGGCACCGGTGTCGACATCGACGGCGACGATCCGACCCAGCGCGGGCTGGGGGGCATAGAGGCGTCCGTCGGCCCCGATGTCCATGCCATTGGCGGCGCAGCCGGCTCCGACGGACTCGAGGACCGGTCGTGGTGCTCGCACGCCTCGCGGGTCGATCTCGAGGATCGAGTCGCCTGGGAAACACGTCGCCACGAACACCCGCCCCTCTGGGGACACCGCGACGGGGTTCAGCCCCTCGCCGATCCGAGCCACGACCATGACCTGGCCCGAAGCTGCCCTGCGGACGACCTCACCGGTGAACAGCTCGGTCCAGTAGAGCGACCCGTCCGGGCCGACCGCCACGTCATCCGGGTAGGTGACCTCGGAGCCGGCGGCTGTCAGGGTGCGCAGGACACGTCCGGATTGCGGGTCGATCGTCGTGATGCGGCTGCCGGAGCCGTTCGCCACCACCAGACCGCCCCGCCGGTCGAAGGCGAGGCCGTTGGCGCCGGGGAGCGCGGCGCCCCGCACGACCGCTGTCACCGACACCGCCCTGATGTCGGCGGTGAGCTGCGCGTGTTCGGCGGATGACGGACCCGGCGAGAGTGCCGCTCCTCCCGTCAGGGCGAGTGGAAGGAGGAGGGCTGTCGCCCCATTAAGTATTTTCATACAGATAAAATATGAGGGTCATCGTGGATCTGTCAACGCCCTTGCCGCTCCGACCTACACTGACCGGATGCCGCGGAGGCGGGGAAGCCGAAATCACGACTACGACCGCAGTCGCCGGACCCTGACGCGCGTCCTCGCACCGCACCTCGTCGACGAGCTGGGGCGTCCCAGCACGCTCAAGGCGCTCGCCACTGCTGCCGAGGTGAGCGTGCCCACGCTTCGGCACTACTTCGGCGACCGCGAAGGCGTGGTCAGGGCGGTGCTGCTGGGAGTCCAGGAGGACAGCCGTCAGTATCTGCAGCAGATCGTCGACAGCCCAGGTGACGACGCCGACCACGTGCTGGTGACGATGTTGATAGGCGTTGTCGACGCGTGGCAGCAGCACGGCTTCGGACGACTGTTCTCGTCGGCGCTCTCGCTCGGGCTCGAGGACCCGGCACTCGGCCCGGCGGTGGTGGCCCAGGTCCTCGAGCCCCTGCTCACGGCGGTCGAAGCCCTCCTCGCACGGCTCGCACAGGACGCGACCCTCCCCGTCCACGACAGCCGAGCGGCTGCGTTGTCCCTCCTCGGCCCAACGCTCCTCGTTCTCGCCCATCAGGACAGCCTCGGCGGGGCGGAACATCATCCGATCGATGTGACGGACTTCGTGCGACTACATGTCAAGACCGTCCTCTACGGAATCGCCGGGCGCTGACGGGGTCCTGGGCAGCCCTCTGGCGCAACGGTTCCCGGCCGTCCATGTGCGGCATCCGCACGTCGAGCAGCACGATGGTCGGGCGCAGCCCGTCCACCAGGAGAACAGCGGCGTCCCCTTCGGCGATCTCCCCGACGACCGTGACATCGGCCTCCGCCTCGACGATCTCGCGGAGACCCGCGCGGACGAGCTCGTCGTCGTCGATGGGCACCACCCGGATCGGCGCAGCGCCGGGTTCCGGCGCCCCGCTCGGTACAGAGCACCTTCTGCACCCGGTCGCAGAGGCCTTGGTCGATGAGCGGTTCGTGGCGGCCGGGGTACTCGGGCCGCGAGCCGTAGCGGCGGTTGCCCTTGGTGCGCAGGCCCGCGTCCGTGGGGGGGCGTCGCGCAACTCGGCGAAGTTGGAGCTGCCGGTGGCGTACGACTCGAACGCCATCGTGACGTACGGCGCACGCTCGCGGTCGACGGCGACGGTGCGGACCTCGCGGCCCTCGTGCGTGACGCGCACGTCGTGGTAGCCGAGCGTGACGAGACCGAAGGTGCCGCCGTTCCTGGCCTTCTGGCCCACCGTGTACGTGATGTCCTCATCGGAGACGAGGACCTGGTACTCGTCGAAGACGGCGATCATGCCGTGCATGGCCCACCCGGAGGGGGGTGCGTCGAGGTTTTTCCGAGCCCAGCAGACCGCTGAGCTCTCACACCAGTGGGTCTCCGGACACGCCGGGGGCGGCTCACCTGGGGCGTTTCAGGGTGCGAGGGCGTGTTCGACCCCATCGAGGGCGACACGGAGCTTACTAGTGAACCACTCGAGCGGATCGGCGTTGACAGCCTTCCCGATGGCGATGTGGATGGTCTGCCGCTCGTCCTCGGTGGCGGGGTGTCCCACAGTGGACATGGCCTGGTTCGGGTAGCGGCTTTCGTGGTCGCCAAAGTGTCCGCCGCCCGCACTCGAGCCGGCGACGTTGTGGTGTTCGATTGCACGTCGGTTGTCCGTGACCATGTCGAAGACGATGTCGCAGGCGAGGATCGCCTTGGCTGGTGTGAACCCCTGGCGGAGGAGGATGGCGCAGAGATCGTCGGTGAGACGCATCATGGCCAGCGGGAGGATGCCTCTGGCCGCTTCGGTTGCGGAGCCGGGGTGGTTTTCCCAGAGGTGCCACAGGGTGAGGGCGTGCTGGGTGAGGACGTGGCGCCAGGTGCCGTCTCGGGAGGGCCAGGCGGCGTACTGGAGAAGGTGGCCAAGGCCTATGCGGACGAGTTCGTCGCGGTCGGCGGCGTAGCGGTAGAGGGTGGTTTGTCCGACGCCGAGGTGGTCGCGGACCGCGGCGACGGTGAGGTCGATGAAGCCGACGTCGATGACGGCCCGAGCGATCACCTCGCGGGTGAGAATGGGCGGACGTCCCATGCGGGCGGCAGTGGTCATGATCGGTGTGCTCCCTCTGCGCTCACCGCGCCTGCCGGGCCGGCCTGGTGTTCGGCATGTTCACTACCCGGATGGACCTCAGGCCGACAAGCCCTCCGGGGATCACGGTGAGACCTCCGCCGGACGACGGAATCTGGGGTGCAGCAGGACGAAGACGAAGACGAGGGCCATGATCGCGGTTCCGATGACGATGGGCAGCGGAGCCCACATCCCGTAGAGCAGGGTGCTGGCGGTAGGGGCGATGATGAAGGTCATGCCGTTGGTGGCGCCGATGAGTCCGGCGAGGCTGCCTTGTTCGTCGCGGTTCATGAACAACGTCGGGCCGGCGGTGTAACCGGGCATCGCGATACCGAGCCCGAGCCCGATCAGCAGGATCGAGGCGACCATGGGCCAGACGCCGAGGTTCGGGACCAGGAGCGCATACCCGATCGCGGCGACGGCAGTGCCGACACGCAGCAGGATGCCGGGCGCCCAGCCACTCGTCGGGACGATGACGCCTTGGGCGATGACCATGCCGATCCCTGCGGCGAGCAGGGAGCCGCCGGTGACGACGCCGGTGAGCTCGGCGGTGAGTCCGAACCGGTCCTGGACGACGAATCCGATGAGAACCTGCATGAACCCGAGCGCGGAGAACATCCCGAATCCAGCGAGCAGGAACGGCCATACCCGCGCATCAGTCGGCCTGACCTTCGCGGGATCCCGGATGAGCTCGTGGTGGGGTTCACGACGTAGCCGCAGCGCGACGAGGGCAAGGGCCACGGCGAGGAGCACGGGCACGGCGGCGATCGGCCAGATCAGGCCGAATCCGGCGAGCGCGCCGCCGACCACGGCGCCGCCGATCATGGAGACGCCTTGGACGGCGCCGATCCCGGCCATGCCTCTGGTGCGGGTGGCTTCGTCAGGAGTGACGTCGGCGATGTAAGCCTGCGCGGTGGGTGGGATCGCGGCGATCGCGGAGCCGAAGCCGATGCCGCGTAGCAGCACGAACAGGAGGAACAGAGTCGCGGCGGGGATCAGGCCGTTCATGCCGAGGGCGGAGATGATCGCGAATCCGGTCATCGCCAGGGTGGCGAGGCCGAGGGCAGCGACGAGGACGGGTTTGCGTCCCCAAGACTGGGAGCGGCGTCCCCAGAACTGGCTGGAGAGCACCACCATGACCGCCGCGGTGCTGATCGTGACACCGATCTGCCACTCGGCCAGGCCGACCTGGCGGGCGAGCGGTGCGATGATCGGGTTGAGGGCCATCTGCCCGAGGTAAGCCAGGAAGACGGTGGCGAGCAGCAGCGAAATCTGCGGCCTCGGCGTGGGCGCCGACGTCTCTAGGCCCGGGGCAAGGTCTGTGCTCGACTGGGGTTCGTGGGTGATGATGGGCTCCTATCCAGTGTCGCTCGCCGGGGCGGAGGGCAGTAGTCGCCAGCCGAGGGATCGTGAGCGTTGGTTCCAGAACGCGGCGTAGCACCCGTCGGGCCGGGTGATGAGGTCGTGGTGCCGCCCCGTTTCGGTGATGTGTCCGTGGTCGTCGAGGACGATGATCTGATCCGCTGTCATGACGGTGGTCAGCTGGTGAGCGATGACCAACAGGGTGGTGTGGCGTCTGAGGAAGTCGAGAGAGGCGTGGACGTAGCGCTGGTTTTCGGGGTCCAGAGCTGCGGTGGCTTCGTCGAGCAGGACGATCGGGGCGCGTTTGAGGAGGGCTCGGGCGATGGACACGCGCTGGCGTTCCCCACCGGACAGCGCGGAGCCTGCTTCACCGACTTGGGTAAACCATCCGTCGGGGAGGCGTTCGGCGATCTCGGTGACTCCGGCCAGCTCGGCTGCCCGGTCGACCTGCGCGTCGGCGGCGTCCGGGTCACCCATCCGGATGTTGGCGCGTAGCGTGTCATCGAAGATGTAGACGTCCTGGAACACCAGCGCCACCTGGTTCATCAGGGTTTGGGTGGTCTGCTCACGCACATCGACCCCGCCGACGCGGACGATGCCGGCGTCGGCGTCCCAGAAGCGGGCGATCAGGCGGCTGATGGTGGTCTTCCCAGAGCCAGAGGGACCGACCAGCGCAGTCACCGTATTCGGGGCGACGGTGAACGAGATGTCATGGAGCACGGGCGTTCCGGCCTCGTAACCGAAGCTGACGTGCTCGAACGCCACCGCTCCCGGCTTGCTGACCGGAGCGGACCGGGCAGGTTCGGGTAGTGGTGCAGCGTCCATGATCTGCTGGATGCGATCCAGTTCGGCGCGGGAGCCCCTGATGTGGCCGGAGTAGTCGGCGACGTCGGTGAGCGGCCCGGTGAATCGGGAGGTCACCCCGAGCAGGGCGAGCAGATCAATGGCGGTGATGGTGCCCCCGAGTGCGAGGGTCGCGGTAACGATGACGGCGAAGCTGAACACGGCCTGGACGGCGAACCCGTTCAGGCTGGACCCGGCGACCTGCTCGAACAGCGCTCTGCGGGCGACGGCATTCTGACTGGCGATGGCCTGGCTCAACGGCCGGTAGCCGCCCACGTCGTGGGAGCGGCCGAACGCGCGCAGCACGGGCTGGCAGCGGGCGAACTCCAGAACCCGGTCGTTGACCGCGACCTCCGCAGCGTGGGTGGCGTGCTCGCTGCGGGCGATCAACCTGGCCCCGACCCGTCCGACCCCCACGATCACCGGTACCGTGGCGAGAAGGGCGAGGCCGAGGCGCCAGTCATAGAACAGCATCGCGACGATCACGGTGGCGGGGGCGGTGATCCCGATGATGACCGGGGTGAGCAGGTGCGCGGCGACTACGCCGACCGACAGGGTGCCTTTGGAGGCGATCTGCGCGATGCTGCCAGTCTTGCCGGTGAACCAGCCCAACGGCAGCATCACGAGGTGATCGCCTATCCGCTGGTGCATACTGCGTAACGCGGCGAGCGCCACCTGGAAGCCGCCCATCGCCTGCACGTAGTGCGCGATGCTGCACAACACGCCGATGATCGCCAGCGCCCCAGTCCACCTCCACGCACTACCGAAATCTGCGGCGTGGAGGCTGCGGGCGATCGGCACCAACAGGGCGACAGCCAGACCTTGCAGCGCACCGTAGAGGCCGGTCCAGACCAGGAAACTCGTGTACTGCCCCTGCCACTCCGCGCTGAGCACGGTACGCAACTGACGGATCATCGCTTCCCTCCCTCGATGGTCGCGGGTTGGTAGGCGTGCCACATCCGGGCGTAGGCGCCGGCCTGGGTGAGGAGTCGGGCGTGGGTTCCGGTCTCGATGATCCGGCCGCGGTCGAGCACCGCGATCTGGTCGGCCCCGGTGATCGAGGCGAGGCGGTGGGCGATCACCAGCAGGGTACGGCCGCCGACCAGGTGGGCCAGGGCGGCGTGGATGCGGGATTCGGACTCGGGGTCGGCGAACGCGGTGGCCTCATCCAGGATCAAGATCGGCGGGTCCGCGAGCAGGGCGCGGGCGATCGACACCCGTTGAGCTTGGCCACCGGACAGCAGGGCGTCCCGGCCGACCACCGAGTCGTAGCCGCGCGGTAACCCGGCAATGTGGTCGTCGATCTGCGCCAGCCGCGCCACCCTGCGTACCTCGTCCAGCGGAGCGCCGGGTCTGGCAAGGCGGATGTTGTCGGCCACGGTGGCTTCCAGCAGTTGCACGTCCTGCAGCACGAATCCCACGTGCCGGTACAACTCCTCGGTGGCGATCTGGCGGATGTCCACCCCGCCGATCAGCACCCTTCCGGAGGCGGGGTCGTGGAAGCGGGCCACCAGGGACGCCAGCGTCGACTTCCCCGACCCCGACGGGCCGACCAGAGCGGTGACCGAGCCCTCCGGCAACATGAGCGAGACATCGGACAGGACTTGGTGGCGGCCGTCGAAACTGAAGCTCACCGCGTCGAACTCCACCGACGCCGACCCTGGAACCAGGCCCGACACGGGTTCGGGTAGCACGGGGGTGTCGAAGATGGTGCCGATCCGTGCGGCGGCGGCTTGGGCGGTCTTGCGGGACTGCAGGCTGAAGCTGATCTTCATGATCGCCGCCGGGATCGTCATCGCCACCACCGCTGCGGTCACCGCGTCCACCACGCTGACCCAACCGGCCGACACGAACCAGGTACCGAAAGCGAGGTTGACCAGCAGCACCACCGGTGCGGAGACCGGGATCGTGGCCAGTGCCTCCACGCTCAGCATCGGACGCACCCAGGAGCCGTAGGCGTCTGCGAACTCGGTCGCGGCTTTGCGATAGGCGGCGTGCGCGCGTCCGGCTTGGCCGAACGTCTTGACCACCGCGATCCCGGAGACGAACTCGACGATCGTCCGGCTGATCCGCTCCACCCCCGCATTCACCTGGCTGCTCTTGGCTGCCATGTCCCGGCCCATCACGGCGAACGTCACCACCGCGACCGGCATCGTCACGATCCCCACCGCCGCCAGCCGCCAATCCAACACCGTCAGGTAGGCGAGTCCGGCCAGTGGCACCGTCACCGCCGCTGCGGTCTCTACCGCGCCGTGGGCGATCAGGTAGTGGATGTCGGCGATGTCGTCCTGGGTGGCCTTGCGTACGAGCCCGGACGAATGCCGGGTGAACCAGCCCAACGGCACCCGCCCCAGCCGCTCCACCATCCGAATCCGGGTCAGGCGCTGCACCTTCAGATCAGCGAGGTGCGTGATCACCAGCGCTGTCCCGCCGAGCACGAGCCGCGCTCCCAGCGCCAGGATCACGATCCCCACGGCCCACCACACCCGCGGCTCGTCTACCTGGCCGTCGGTCAGGAACGCCTTCGCCAGTTCGGCCATCGCGATGAACGGGACAACCGTCGTCGCGGCCGCCACCACCTGCAACCCGACCGCCACCGGCATCACCGCTCGCACCGGACGCATCACGTCGGACAACACCCGCGCAGCAGCCTTCGCCTCCGCACGCCCCCGGCTCGCATCCACGGCTGAAGGAGGCGACGCGTCGACCTTCGGGCCTTGCTCCGGGACTTCGACGGTTGTTGACATCACTCTCCCTTCCATGTCGGAGCAGTGCCGGGGTCGGGGCCCCACGAGGACCTCATACTTCCGGTACTGTACTTCCGAAAGTGAACGATAAGGAGAACCATTCGCATCAAGGGCTTCGTTGTGCCTCCTTCGAGGCACGATGCCGACCCATCGCGCTGCCGTAGCCGGCGGATCGCGGCCACCTCAGCCAGGCCGCGACTGTGCTGGGCATCGACGAGTGGCACGGCTGGACCCTGAAACGAGCTGTCGATGACCATGACGAGACGAGGTGTCGATGACTACTACGCCGAGCCGATCCGTTGTGACGATGACCGCGCTGCAGCGGGCCTACACCGTGGGCCGGAGGCCCGATCTCCCGCTCGGAGGGGTGGAATGCCTGGCCTACCTCGAGTTCCGCGGCCGACACTTCGACGCGACACGGCTGCAGAACGCGGTCGACCGGGTGCACCGTCACGCCGCCTTGCGATGCAGGTTCCTGCTGGGAGACGAGGCGCTGATCGAGGACGGGCACGTTCCCGCGCCCGCTGTCACGGTCCGCGACGTGCGGCCAGATCCTGGCCCGGGCCGAGACGAGGTCCGCGACGAGTTGATGCGTGCAACGATCGACATCGGGCGGGGCATCAACTGGGGCGTTGCTCTCACGAGGGCAGGCGACGACGACTGCGTGCTCCATCTGGTGTTCTCGTTGGCCGCGATCGATGTCGCGGCTCTCGGAGTCGTCCTGCACGAGCTCGCCGAGATCTACGGGGGAACGGACGCGGACCGCGGTGGACCCCTCGTCTCGGTCGCTGCCGTCCGGGACGAGTTGCACGCCAGTTCCCGGCCACGCCGCGTGGGCCGACGCCGTGACGACGCTCCTGCTCTCTTGCCCGGCCCGGATCTGACGGGCCTGCGCGAGGTCACCACCGACGATGTGGCGCTGACGACGCTGCGACACGAACTGACGCAGCGGAATTGGGAAGCGCTCCTTTCGCGGGCGCGCGAGCTGGGGTCTTCGCCGGCGGCGCTGATCCTGGCTGTGTATGAACGTGCACTGCGTCGCTGGTCCGGTAATGAGGACTTCTGCGTGACCGTGGCCGCGTTGGACATTCGCGGAACCGGTGCCCTGGTTGCCGACCGCACGGTGGCCTACGCGCATCGTGCTTTCGGCGCAGCCGACTTCGAGCGAGAAGTGCAGTCGGCTGCCGGTGATCTGCGTCGCCGAATCGTCGAGCACCGGGACGTGATGACCGAGATGCGGGAGGCCCAGGCTACTGGCTCACCGGTCACCCCATCTCGATGCGTATTCACCTACGCGGCCGAGATGGTGGTATTCACGCCGCTGGTCCTCGAGGTACTCGGCCGGCCGCGCAGCTGGGGACAGACACCACAAAGCGCTATCGACTGCCGACTCGTCCGCGTGGACGAGGACACTGTCGAGGTTGCCTTCGACGTACGGACGGCAGCGATCCCGCTTCACATCGCTGAAGCGATCTTCGAGCTGTTCGTCCAGAACCTGGACGATGTCGTGGAAACTGGGAGGCCCCGCACGAGGCTGCCTCGCTCGCAGGCTGAGGCCCGCGAACGCCTGAACTCGACCGCTCCGTCGGCTCCGCGCGCCATCTACGACGAGTTCCGCAAGCAGGTCATCGAGCGGCCGTCAGCGGTCGCGGTCGAAGAATCGAGCCGGTACACACAGGCAGCCTCCGGTGTGGACGCCGTACTGAGCTACGCCGAACTCGACCAGCGGGCGCTAGCGTTCGGCGCACGGATCGCGGAGCTCGTGCAACCGGGCAGCCTCGTCGCGGTGCACCTCCCGCGCGGCATCGACCAGATCGTCGCGATTCTCGGAGTCCTCTACGCGGGATGCGCCTACCTGCCGATCGGACCTGAGGCGCCGCAGGCGAGGCTTGCCCGCATTCGGGAACGCAGTCAGTGGTCTCTCCTGGTGACTCCGGCCTTCCTGGAGCGCCAGGACGACCCTCCGTTGGAGGCTCCCGTTCCGATCAGCACCGACGACCTCGCCTACGTCATCTTCACCTCGGGTTCGACGGGTGAGCCCAAAGGCGTCGCGGTCACTCATGCTGCGGCCAGCAACACGATCGCTGACATCAATGCACGCAACGATATCGGCCATGAGGATACGGTTCTTGGAGTATCGGGGATCGACTTCGACCTGAGCGTCTACGACATCTTCGGTGCGCTCGGCGCCGGAGCTCGTCTGATCATGGTGGACGAATCCGATACGCGCGATCCGTTCAGCTGGGGAGAGTTCATCCGTCGCGGCGGCGTGACGGTTTGGAACTCCGTGCCGATGCTCTTGGAGATGCTCACCGCAGCCAATGAGTCCTTGCCGAATATGCGCCTATTCTTGATCTCCGGTGACTGGATACCGTTGGATCTACCGTCCCGTTCGCGGGCGATGTCGCCGGGATCAACCTTCGTGGCGATGGGTGGAGCCACCGAGGGCAGTATCTGGTCGAACGAATACGTCATCACCGACAGCGTCGACCTGGACGCGGACTGGACATCGGTGCCCTACGGCAGACCGCTGACCGGCCAGAGATATCGTGTGGTCGACGCTCACGGCGAGGATCGACCCGACGAATGCGTCGGCGAGCTCTTGATTGGCGGCGCCGGAGTGGCCCAGGGGTACTACCGGGATCTCGAGCGCACCGAGGCCGCATTCGTGGACGGACCGGACGGACAGCGTTGGTACCGAACCGGAGACCTCGGCGTGTGGCGCGAAGGACTGCTGTTCTTCGTCGGGCGTGAGGACACCCAGGTGAAGATCCGCGGACATCGCGTCGAGTGTGGCGAGGTGGAATCCCGGCTCTGCGAGCATCCACATGTTGTCTCTGCTGCGGTCGTTTCGATCCGAGATCGGTCGGCCTTGGGGGCGCTGTACGTTCCTGCCGACACCAGCCGGCCCCTCGACCCATCGGAGCTGTCCGCTCACCTCGCTTCGCGGCTTCCGTGGTACATGGTGCCAGCGGCGTTCCGCCCCACGCCCCAGCTGCCGGTGACCGCCAACGGGAAAGTCGATCGCAGCACCGTGGCCGCCTTAGTCGAACACGACCACGACGAACACCCGAGGTCGAGCCCTGCCGATGACTCTGTCCCGTCGATCGTGGCCGACGCGTGGGCGGAGGCGCTGGGGCGCCCGGTCGACGTCGACAGCAACTTCTTCGCCCTCGGCGGGGACTCACTGGCAGCTACCCAGATGTGCGCCCGCCTGCGCGAAGCCGGCCTCGACGCCGATCTCGCGCATCTCTTCCGAGCACCCGTCCTCGCTGCCTTCACCGACTCCTGCCGGCCGGACACCGCAGGCGATGATCCGTCCCCGGGTCTCGGGCAGGAAGCGACGCTCCGCCCGGGCTGGCGCGACCGCGCCGCCACCGAAGGCGCGTCGTTGTCCAGCCTCGGACTCACCGAGTGGTGCCGCTGGGTGTGGCGACACGAGCTCGGCCTGCACGGCGACGTGGGGACCATCGCCGATGACGCAGACTTCTTCGCCCTTGGCGGTGACAGCCTGACCGGGGCCCGAGTGTGCGCCGATCTCCGGTTGTCCGGGGTCGACGCCACGGTGGCGACGCTGTTCCGTCATCCCCGGTTCGACGACTTCTGGCGCCACTGCGCGCTGAGAGACGACATGGATGATGTTGTTGCCGAGAAGGATCCGCACGCCGGCGATGCCTTCGATCTCACCCCGCTGCAATTGGCCTACGCGCTGGGCGCGGACGGGATCCCCGGAGTTGTCCGCACCAGCCCCTGTGTGGCGGTGATCATCACCAGCGACGATCCCACAGCCGCCAGCCGCTGGAGGCCGGCACTCGGCGAGGTTGTGGCCCGGCACGAAGCACTGCGACTCGTGCGCCGCGACGACTGGCGGCAATGCGTCGTCGGCACCGCTGCGCCAGAGTTCGCCGAGATTCCTTTCCCGCTGATGGATGCCGAGTTCCGCGATCTTCTGCGTCGTACCAGCGTCGACCCCGTTGGCGCCCCGGCTGTGCGGGGTTTCGTCCGACACGATCATCCCCACGAGCTGGGGCTCGTGTTCAACTATCTCGCCCTCGATTCCTTGAGCGTCGCCGCCATCCTCCGCGATCTCGCCGCACTCGCTCTCGGGCGCACCGACCTCGTAGAAGCTGCATACGACATCGGCGCGTTTCGCCGCTATGCGACGTCGCGAAGCAGTACGCCGAGCGACACCACGATCCCTGCGCCGGCCGCCCCGTGCATTCCGACCACCGCGATTCCCGAGACTGCGGTTGTCTTCGAGTCCCGCGCTCATATTCTCGACGCCGCGACGGTCCAGAGACTACGAGACCTCGCGCAGCGGCACGGCGTCACCGTGAATAGTGTGCTGCTCGGTGCCTACAGCGCCGCACTCGCCTCCGCGACCGGACAACCTCGAATCACGGTGAACATTCCCACGGCCAGCCGACCGGCGGAGTCACCGGATGCGCTCGGACAGTTCAGCGACCTCGCTCTGTGTGAGTGCGGGGACCAGATGAGTCTGCGCGAGATTCACGCGCAGCTCGGCACGGCCATCGCGCAGGCGGGGATGGTCGCGATCGGAGCGACGACCCAACGGCAGCGTTATCCCGTGGTCTTCACCAGCCTGCTGGGTTCACCTCTGGCCGAGGACCTCGCCGGAGGCGTGGTCCGGGCCACCTGGACGCACACGCGGACACCGGCTGTGCTCATCGACTGCCAAGTCATGCCCATCGCCGAGCGCGGGATCGAACTGCGCTGGGACTACCCCCGGCAGGTGATCTCCGAGGACTTCCTGACCACAGCATTCACCGACTTCATCGAGCGCGTGCTGGCCACCTCGAACGAGGTCGTTCTGACAGGACAGGTATGAGGCTGATCAGACCACTCCACGCCGATGCCCGATCCGGCGGAGCCGTGATCTTCTTCCCGCACGCCGGCGGCTCACCGCGTTTCTTCACCCACCTCGCCGCGGCTATGCCCCACTGCCGCGTGTTCGGCGTCACCTATCCCGGGCGCGACCACCTCGTCGATGCCGCACCGGTCACAGAGATGGCGCCGCTGGCCGCCAGCATCGCGCACGAGCTGGCCACGCGATTCCGCGCCGGCCAGGACGACCCCTTGATCCTGGTCGGTCATTCCCTGGGTGCCTTCGTCGCCTACGAGACTGCCGCCGTGCTCGGCACATTGCCCGCGCCACTGCAGACGGTGGTCGTCGCCTCTGGCCAGAACCCGCCACTGCGGCGCCCCCTCGAGGACCCGGACGTGCCGCAGACCGACGGCGACATCGTCGCCGACGTGATCCGCCAGAACCCGGCTTCGGCTCCGATCTGGGAAAACCCCGAACTGCGGTCCTTCTTCCTCCCCATCCTCCGAGCGGACTATGAGCTGCTCGGAAGCTACGTGCCGAGCCATTCCGTGATCGAGCAGATCAACATCGTGGTAGCAGACCAGGACACTGAGATCGATCACGCGTCGATGCCCCAGTGGCAACAGGTCTCCCATCAGCGCATCGAGATCGCGGTCGTCTACGGCGGACATTTCTACCTGAACAGCCCCGACCTTCAGCTCGCCGAGCACCTGCTGCACATGCCCACCTTGACCAACGTGCCGGAGGGAGGGCGAACCGGTGACCACGCGGTGCACACTTCACGATGACGCGCTTTCCCCCGATCAGGTGTGCATCGCCGATGACACGACCACGACGACGCTCAACGACCTGGCAAGGCCATTGGGACGCTCCGCCCTGTCGGTAGCCGCGGTCGTCATGGCGGATGCACTGGCAACGGTCGCCGGCATTGCAGAACCGGTCGCCCGCAATCACGAGACGAACACCCGGACGCGGCTCACGCGGACCGACGAGGAAGCCTCGCTCCTTGCCCGGCTGCTCGATGCGGACCTCGAACGCGGCCTCCACCAGCCTCCCACCGTCGCGACCGATGAACCGTTGGTGATCGAGCTAGGCGACAGCCAGGCCGCCCATCTGCCCTGGTCCATCACGCTCGCAGCGACCTCCATCACGCTGGGCTATCACCGGCACCAGGTCGAGAAGCAACCTGCCGTCGTCCTGCGCGCCGTGGCCCACCGGGCACGTCGCCTCCTGCAGCACCTGGCAGCGTCGGGCCAATCGTCACGGTGGGCGGAACCGCTGCCGAGCGACACCAGTGGCCCCGCAGAGAAGCCACCGGATGCCCTTCGACAGCGGTGGCGAGCACGCCAGACCCAAGAAGCAACAGCCGCTCTCGCTGTCTTGACCCGATGGCTCCGCCTGGACGAGCTTCCCCAGGCAGGAGTGGGACCAGAACGATGGTGGGCCCAACTGGGCCTGGCCCCAGAAGTCCGCCCGCTCCTGTCGACGTGGTGCCGGTGGTTGCGCGGTCAGGGCTTCCTCACCGCCGACGACGACGCCCTTCGCCTGGCCGCCCAAGCCGGACTGCGGCCACGACCTGAGGTGGGCCAGGATGCCTGGGAACAGCCCGTCGCCGCCATGGTCGCGCTGCTCGCCGCACACGAGGAACTCATCCATCGGGTCCTGACCGGGGAGGCGCCTGCGACGCAACTCCTCACGATCGCAGATCTCCGCCCCGGCCGCCTCGCTGCCAGGGAACCGGACCTGATGCCGGTCTGGCAGCAGGTCGGCGACCTCCTGGCGGACCAGGCCGGCCGTCTCATGCGGCCGGTATCCCTGGCTGACCTCGGTGGCGCGACCCTGGACAATCCCCATCTGAGCGCCGTCGTCGACCGGGCCTCTATCGCCAGCACCGTGCTCCCGGCGGGCCGCCCACACCCCGGCGAAGCCTCGTTCGACACGGTGCTCGCCGTCGGCAGCCTGCACCGCTGGGCGGACCCCGAGGACGCCGTGCGAACTGTGGCAACGCTACTGCGGCCCGGAGGAACGTTGATCGCCGTCGAGAACACCGAGCTCTCACCCCTGGGATTGCTCATCGCAGGGCTGCTGGAGAACGGCTTCACCGACGCCACCGGCAAGCCGGTCGACGCGCCCACCCAGGATGAAGACACCTGGCTGCAACTGCTCGACTCCGCAGCGCTTCAGACCGTCAGCACCCCGGTCGGACCCACCCCTGCGGTCCTGATCCACGCCCAGAAGACCGCAGATCGTTCCTCACGACAGACCTCACCGGCCCAGCCGGTCAGCATCGCCGGGCCGATCCGGCCGGGCACCGAGACCGAAGTCGCCCGCCTGTGGTCCCAGCTCCTGCAAGCAGCCCCACGAAGCCGCGCGGACAGCTTCTTCGAACTCGGGGGCGACAGCCTGCGAGCGACCCGGCTCATCGCGGCCGTCCAGCAACGCTACGGCGTCACCATCGCGATGCGGGAGCTCTTCGCCCGCCCCCAGCTTGCTGCGGTTGCACAACGTATCGACGCGGCGATCTCGGAGGTCGGCGACGACCCGCACGAGGAGGGCGTGCTGTGAACCGGGCAAGAGTGGGCGTCCTCGGCGCGAGCGGAGATATCGGCAAGCACCTCGTCACCGCACTTCTCCGGACATCCATCGACTCTGCGCGACCAGCAGAGTTGAGATTGGCGGCGCGCCGCCCCGACGCGATCATCCGGCCGAAGAACACGCCCACCGTCCCGGAGACCAGCATCACGACATCCGCTTGCGATGTGCGCGACCACGACGATCTCGCGCGCTTCGCCGACGGTCTCGACATCGTCGTCAACGCGACCGGGCCTTCTCACGACCGGGCGCTGGTCACGGCGCCGGTGGTGCTGATAGCGGGGGCGGACTATGTCGACGTGGGCGGACCGGCAGATGCTCGCGCACTGTCGTCACCACGCACCGAGGAGCGAGTCGCCGTGTTCCACGCAGGGGCCCTGCCTGGTGCGTCGGGGATTCTGCCGCGATGGCTGCTCAGCCGGAACTCGGCCGCGCAGACACTCACGGTCATCACCGGAGGCCGCGGCGCCTTCACCCGCGCCGGCGCCGAAGACTACCTGGCAGGTCTGGAACACGGCGACGTCGAACCGCTCGCCGCGTGGCGACATGGTCGACGGGTCTCGCAGGCTGCAGGGCGGCGGGACCACGTCGTTCTCGACGGTTTCCCAGACCCGGTCTCGCTGTTCCCGTACCTGGATGCCGACGGTGAGGCCATTGCCCTCGGCGCTGGCCTCACCGACGGCACGTGGTACAGCGCCATGGTCGGCGACGGTGTCATGGATGCCCTCATGCTGGCCACAGGCATGGGGCTGGAGGCGGGTAGCTCCTGGCTCCGCGACGCGTCTGTCGCAATGTCCGCGGGCCGCCGCTCGTATGTCGTCATCCTCGCCGAGACCGAAACCGAGAGAGCCGTGCTGCACGCGCCGGGCGAAAGCGTGCTCGCGGCGGAGATCGCCGCGGCCGCCACCCTCGAAGTCCTCGCTCGGCGAGTGCCTGCCGGGTACGCGAGCGCCGCCAGCGTCCTGGACCTGGACCATGTCCTGGCCGCGCTGGTCCACCCGGGCGCGGCCTGCAGGCTGGTGACCACCCAGGATGCGAGGGCGGACCTCATGGAAGAAGGCACACTGTGACGGCGGCGCCGGACCCGACGACTCGGCGAATCCTGGTCGTCGGCTCGACCTTCGGACAGATGTACCTCGACGCGCTCCGGCACTGCCAGCCGCACGCTGTCGCCGTCGGCCTTCTCGCCCGGGGCAGCGACCGCTCCCGCCGTATCGCCGAGATGCACGGCATCCCGCTGTTGACCTCCATCGACGACATCCGCGGCGACACCGATCTCGCGTGCATCGCCGTGCGGGCCGATAGCGTCGGAGGCACCGGGACCACCCTCGCGACCCGGTTCCTCGAGCGAGGCATCTCGGTGCTGCACGAGCTGCCCGCCAGCACGGGAGACGTCACCGCGTGCCTCCGGGCCGCGCACCTGGGCGGTGCACGTTTCGCTGTCGCCGACCTCTACCGGTGGCTGCCCGCGGTGCGCGTATTCCGTGCAGCCGCTGGCGAATTGATCTCTCTCGAGCCGCCTCTTGCGGTGGACGCGCACCTCTCGATCCAACCCGCCTACGCGCTCGCGCGGCTGCTCACCGAGATCGGACTACCTCTACGGCCCCTCGCCTTGCGGCCGAGCCAAGGGGGCGCACCGCTGGTCAGCGGCACGCTTGGCGACACCCCGGTGTCGGTGCGATACGCGACCGTGCTGGACGCCCGCGACACCGACAACGACGTCCGATTCCCCTCCGTTTCGCTCCACACACGCAGCGGGACGCTCACCCTGGCCGACGTGCACGGACCCGTGCTCTGGATTCCCACCCTCCACCTTCCAGAACAGGGAAGAGACAGCACGGCACCCGGGGACGGCGCTCTCGCGCAGACGGCCACCAGCACTGAACTGTTCCACCCGCAGCACACGCACCTGACGATCCTCACCGATCTATGGCCGAAGGCTCTCGCCGGCCAGATCCTGGCCATGTTCGACGACGCGTCGAATGGCGCCGCGCAGCGCACACTCCAGGTCGCCCAACTCTGGGAAGCCCTCACCGGAGGTGTCGGGTTCCCCGCTGCCGGTCAGGACGACGGTGACCACCTGCTGCACACGGAGCTTCAGGCTCTCTTGCGCGACACCGCCCACTCAGCTCTTGGCGAGATAGGAGAAACCTCAGAGAAGGACGAGGACTCACCATGACCCTTCGCGAACTGCTCGACCACTGGGACGACGTCGGTATCAGACTCTGGGATGACGACGGCCAGTTGCGCTACCGAGCGCCTCGCGGCATCGTCACTCCCGACATCCTCGCCCAGCTGCGGGCGCGCAAGGACGACATCCTCGAACAGCTGCGGACACGGACCGGCCCTCAGCCCCGACCGGACGACCGTTTCGAGCCTTTCCCGCTCACCGACGTGCAAGGCGCCTACCTGATGGGCCGCTCCGCTGTCTTCGAGTACGGCGGGGTCGCTTGTCACCTCTACTGCGAGGTCAGCTATCCGCGACTGGATCCTGCCCGGACGCTGGCGGCCTGGCGTGTCCTCGTCGATCGGCACGACATGCTGCGTGTCGAGGTCGACGCATCAGGTTTCCAGCGAGTACGCCCGCAGGTGCCGCCGCTCGAGATCCACACCACCATCCTGCCCAGCAGCGCGCCCGAGGACCGTGCGGCGCAGGTGCGCCGGGTCCGCGAACGTCTCTCCCACTCGGTGCACCCGACCGGTGGCTGGCCGATGTTCGCCATCGAGCTCACCCAGCCACCGGTCGACGCGATCGAGGCGCAGAGCACCATGCACATCTCGTTCGACTTCCTGGTGGGCGACTGGGCGAGCCTGCTCAGGCTCATCCGGGAATGGGAACAGGAGTACGCTGGTCAGGCCGCATCGCCCGAGTCCTCCCTTCAGTTCCGCGACTACGTGGTGTGGGAGCTGGCGCAACGCGACGGCCACGTGCACCGACAAGCCCGCGACTACTGGCTGCGACGAATCGACACCCTGCCACCGGCGCCCCAGCTGCCCGTCCGCTACGAAGCCTCCGACATTGCGATGACCGCTGCTGTCCGATGGCTCGGACACAGTTACCTCCTGCCCCGAACCCAGTGGCAGTCATTGGAGCATCACGCGCGCGAACACGGACTCACCGCGAGCGCCGCAGTGCTGGCCTGCTACGCCGACGTCCTCAGCAGGTGGGCAGAGGATCCACATTTCTGCTTGAACCTGACGGTTCTCGACCGGCCCTCGGAGGTACCCGAGCTGGCCGCGGTGGTCGGCGACTTCACGTCGGTCATTCTCCTGGAGACCCGGGCGGACACCCGACCGTTCGATGGCCGCGCCCGGCAGATGCTCGAGCAGTTGTTCACCGACCTCGACCATCGTTCCTTCAGTGGCGTCGAGGTGATGCGTGAGCTCGCACGCACTCGAGGTCGCGATGCCGCCGTCATGCCCTACGTCTTCACCAGTGCGATCGGGGTGGGAGCCGGCATCCGAGGCGCCACCTCCACCGTGCACGGTTCGATGGACTACACCATCAGTCAGACACCCCAGGCATTCCTCGACTGTCAGGTGATGGATGACGTCGACGGGTTGCACGTGCATTGGGACGCCCGCGAGGGGATCTTCCCGGAGGGAATGCTCACCGATATGTTCGCCGCGTTCACCGGCTCGCTGCAGTCCCTCGCCGACGATGCTGGCTCCTGGTCGGCGTCGTCACCGGTCTTGCTCCCGCCCGAACAGCGCCGGGAGCGAGACCAAGCCAACGCCACAGAGCACACCTTGCCCTCCGGGATGCTGCATGAGTTCGTCCTCGACGCCGCCCATGCCACACCCACGGCGCCGGCGATCCTCGGCCGGGACGTCACCATCAGCTACCAGGACCTGCTGAGGCGCTCCGCCACCGTCGCCACCGCATTGGAAGGCGCGGGCGTACGTCGAGGTGACCGAGTCGCTGTCGCCATACCGAAGTCCCCAGACCAGATCGCGGCGGTCTTGGGCATCCTGATCACGGGCGCCGCCTACGTTCCCCTCGACGTTCGACACCCGCGCGCACGCTTGGCCGCTATCTGCGCCGACGCCACGATCGCCGCGCTGGTGTATACGGGTGAACACCGCGTCACCGACGACGTCCCGGCCATCGATATGGCCACATTGCCCCCGGCAGCAAGCGATGACGACCTGCCGAGGGTTGCCCCGGATGCCCACCCGAACGACCTCGCTTACGTGATCTATACGTCGGGTTCCACCGGCCAACCCAAGGGCGTCGAACTCAGTCACCGGGCCGTGGTCAACACGGTCATGGATGTCAACGAGCGCTTCACGCTTACCTCACACGATCGCACGCTCGCCGTCGCAGACCTCGGTTTCGATCTGTCGGTCTATGACATCTTCGGTCCATTGAGCGTAGGCGCCGCCGTCGTCGTCCCGCCCGCGGATACCGTCATTGCACCGTCGACCTGGCTCGAGGTTGCGACTGAGCATGGCGTGACCATCATGAATACGGTGCCAGCCGTCGCACAGTTGCTGCTCACCTCGATGAACAACGGAGCCCTGTGTCCCGGCTCGATTCGGCAGTGGATCCTCTCCGGAGATCGGGTCCCGCCCGAACTGGTGCGCGACCTGCACACGGCGTTCCCGGATACACGATTCGTCGCGATGGGTGGGGCCACCGAGGCGGCCATCTGGTCGATCGCCCACGCGATCATGCCTGATGACCTCCCCAGGGGCAGCGTCCCGTATGGCCTTCCTCTGGCGAACCAGCAGATCGCCGTCATCGATCGGCTCGGACGAGACGCGCCTACCGGAATCCCCGGCGAGATCGTCATCATGGGCGCCGGTCTCGCCGACGGTTACAGCAACGCTCCTGAGCTGACACGGCAGCGCTTCGTCGACGACCCCGAACGCGGCCGGATGTACCGCACGGGGGATCGAGGGTTCTACCGTCCGGGCGGGGAAGTCGAGATCCTCGGACGCCTCGACGATCAAGTCAAGATTCGTGGCCACCGCATCGAACTCGGCGAGATCGAAAGCGTCCTCGCCGACCACGAGACCGTGGCGCAAGCAGCAGTCGTTGCCGTCGGCAGCGAGGCACAGCGCCGGCTGCACGCCTTCATCGTCCCCGCCATCACCGAGGACGACCACCTCCAGCAGTGGGCTCAGGATTCCGCGGCGGAAGCCTCAGTGAACGTCGACATCAGCGACCGTGACGGCATCGCCGCCCACGCCGCAGCCCTCGAGGCGGCTTGTGTCGCCACCGTGATGCGTACCCTCGAGCAGATCGACGCCGGACTGCCGGTCTCACCGGGCAACGAGTGGATCGTCGAGGCGTGGCGCCACGCGCTCCACGACCGTGACCCGGTCCGCCACGACGACGCGGAGCTGCGACGGCTGTGGGAGCACGTCAGCCAGCTGAGTCCCGTCGGCTTCGACTATCAGCAGTTCACCGACTACGTCCGGCGCTCCGCAGCCCAGATCGCGGCGCTCCTGGCAGGGCAGACACCCGCACATGAACTGCTGTTCCCCGACGGTAGCCAGGCGATCGCCGAGCACGTCTATCAGGATCGCGCCAGTCTGCGATGGGGCAACGCAGCAGTCACCGCGCTGGTCTCGCGCATCGCCAGCAGGCGTGACGGGTCGACGGCGTGTCTACGCATTCTGGAGGTCGGCGCCGGCACCGGCAGCACGACGGGCCACGTCGCGGCTGGGCTGTCGGACAACGACTTCCGTTACACATTCACCGATCGATCCGCGTACTTCCTGCCAGCCGCCCGCGAGCGCTGGGGAGACGACGACCGGTGGGAGTTCGGGACACTCGACATCGATCACGATCTGGCCGAGCAGGGGTTCGACCACCGGTCCTACGACCTGGTATGCGCCTTCGGCGTCCTGGAGAACGCCGAGAACATTCCCCTCGCCCTCGAGCGACTCGCCAGGCTTACTGCCGATGGCGGACTGATCATGCTCTCCGAGCCGGTCGGTGAACAGTGGTGGGTGTACCTGTCACAGATCTTCCTGATGACCAGACCCGATTGCAGCCGCGATGGCCTGGGCATGTTCCCTTCGGCGCAGTGGTGGACGCTGCAGCTAGCGGCGAGCGCGGGCGGCGGTGTCGCTGTCCTTCCTGCCGCCGACGGCCCACTGGCTCCCGAGCAGCTGGCGTTCTTTGCCGCCCGCGTGCGCCCGGCCGGCGCGCTGACCCCCGTCGAGAAGCTGCTGCCGTTCCTCAGCAGCCGCCTGCCCGAGGTGATGGTGCCCCAACAGATCGACATCGCGACACAGATGCCCCTCACCCGCAATGGGAAGATCGACAAGAGGACCCTGGTGGCGAATGCGACTGCGGCCGCACGCGACCACCCGACTGGGCCGAGCGAACCCGCTACCGTCTCCGCCGACCCGAAGGCATCGATGCTGCCGGAACGAGCGAAGACGATCGCCGCACACATCGCCATGCTGTGGGCGGAGCAGCTCGGTCTCGGCGAACCCCCTGACTATGGGGCGAGCCCGTTCGACCTCGGCGCCAACTCGATCTCCTCGGCCGCAGTCGCCGGTCGCCTCCGCGATAGTGTCTCCGATCTCGCAGAGGTCTCCTTCGAGACCATCCTGCGGACTCTTCTCGGCGCACCGACCATCGCGGCCGCCGCCACCGAGTTCAGCCGAGGCGCCCACGCCGACGCAGTTACGCCATCCGCACAGCCCACCGTCGTGATCGCACCGCTGCGAGAGCACACAGCGAGTCCGGCACTGCCGTCACGTGTCACGGCGCTCTTCAGCGACTCACTGGCCGACGGTGTGTCAACGGTCCAACTCGCGGCGGCCCTACCGCCGGGTGCGGGAACCATCGTCGCGGTGACGGTACCGGACGACTCCTGGTTCACCAGCCAGCCCGCCGATACCGTCACCGACACGATCGCCAACAGCGCGGCCGCACTCCTCGCGGCCCTCGACGCTGACGAGTACGGCCTCATCGGCTACTCCTATGGAGCACTGGCTGCGATGGAGACGGCCCGGCATCTGCTCGAGGACGGGCACGACGTCCTCCCGCTCGGGCTCCTCGATCCGCACGTCGTGCCTGTCATGGCCGACGACCAGCTATCCGAGATCATGTTCCTCACCGCACGCGGTGCCAGCCCCGGCGCACTCGCTGCCGACGACGACCAAGGCCCAACCTTGGTCGAGATCCTCGCCTCGGTCTCGGACACGCAATCGGGCACGCTTCGCGACCAGCGAACGCAGCAGGTAAGCGACGCCACGGCAGTCGTCGAGCGGTTCTTCGCCCGTTTGGCCTCGCTCGATGAACGGTCCCGGTGGGAGACCTACCACGCTGCAGTCCCCGCCGACCAGCAGTACGCGTCCGCAGAGCAACTGCGTCGAGAGTGGCTGCGCTACCGGCACACCATGCGAGCAGCGACGCTGACTCCAGACCCACTCGTCGCTGATGCCATCATCGTCCAGCCTCGCAGCAGCCACGGCTTCCTGCCCGGCGCGCACGAACACTCGGCACAGACGTGGCGTGACGTGCTGATCGGCACGAGCGCCATCGCGCAGGTTGATGGCGACCACTTCACGATGCTCCGCAGCCCGCACATCGCCGGCACCTCCGCTGCGCTGATAGAAGGACTCACTGCGCTCGGCGTCTACCCCCCGCCAGTCGGTCCATAGCACCACGGCAGAGCCCTCCGAGCCGCCCTACGTGAGCAATGATCAGCGAGGGGTTCTGCGACAGGTCGGTAGCCCAGGATGCGGGGTCTCGTTCCAGCTCTACGTCCTGCTCGACGTCTACGCCCGAAACTGCCCCACACCGCCTGGATCAGCCAACCCTCGCCGGAGGCCCACAGACCGCGCACCACGCGCGTCTCGGAGTGCTTGGCGTCTTCCGCGGCGCAGACTTTCGGGAGTATGCTTCTGAAAGTATGAGAATGACTCTCATTACTTGCCTGGGTGCTGCGATGCCGGCCCTGATGTCGACAGCGAACGTGGTCGCCCCATCCGATAGCGAACGAGAAGGACGTCACAATGAACGCATCTCCCGTGTCCGCGCCTCCGGAGCAAACGGGCCGTAGGCCGTCGTGGAAGTTCAGTGCTCGCGACCTGATCAACACGGCGATCTTCGGCGCGATCTTCATGGTGGTCACCTATGCGCTAGGCATGTTGAGCCTGTTCGGGCCGATGATGTGGATCGTCAGCTTCCCCATTGCGATCGTCATCAACGGGATCACGTTCATGTTGTTCTTGAGCCGGGTCCACCATGCGGGCATGATCACCCTATTCTCGGTGGTGATCGCGCTGTTCTTCATCCTGCACGGTGGAGCCATCGTCGGCGCGGCAGCGATGGTGGTGCTGGGTCTGATCGTCGAGGCCATCGCCTACGCCGGCGGCTATCGGTCCCGGTGGGCAGCGATCGCCTCCTACACCGTGTTCGGGCTGGCAGGTTTCATCCCTGTGCTACCGATGATCATCAACCGGGAGGCCTACTTCGGCAGCCCTGCCTGGCAGTCGATGGGCGAAGCGTTCGTGCAGGAGGCTGAAGAGCTGTTCACGCTGCCGCTGATGGGCGCGCTCGCCGTGGTGTGCGTGGTGGCCGGCTTCATCGGCGGCCTGTTCGGGACCGCGATCCTGCGCAAACACTTCGTCAATGCCGGTCTCGCATGACCGATGCACCGGCACTCGACCTCACGCCTGTCGCCTCTGGGACCAGGCCCCTAGTTGCGTCTGGTCTCGATCCGCGCACCAAGATGCTGCTGGTCGTTGTGGTCAGTACGGTCGTGATGAGCCCGTATGGGCCGCGGTTCGTGCTGCCGGGCCTGGTCCTGGCCGTCGCCATGGCGGTCTCAGAACGCGCCTGGCGGCGCGCGTGGGTGATGCCCGTCCTCGTTGTCGGCGGCCTGCTGGGCGTGTGGGCGCTCTCGCAGGTCCCGGCCAGTCCGCTGACCTCCAGTCTGCTGATGACATGTGAGTACACGAGCCGGTTCACGGTCGCGATCGGCGTCGGGTTGCACTTGTTCACCACCACCTCGCCCTCGGCCCTCAACGCGGCTCTGCGGACCATGCGGTTCCCGCGATCGGCGGCCGTGACCTTGGTGGTGATGATCCGGTTCCTGCCTGTCGTGATGAAGGAGTCCTCAGCAGTGTTCGACGCGATGCGACTGCGCGGCCTGACCCGTCCGGCCGCGCTGCTGCGCCACCCCCTGCTGACCATCGAACGGTTCACCGTGCCGATGATTGCCTCCAGCCTGCGCGCCAGCGAAGACCTCTCCGCTGCCGCCATCCTGCGCGGCCTCGGCTCCTACCACCGTCCCACCGCCCTGACCGAGCCACGATTCAGCTGGATCGACGGCGCCTGGCTACTCGCCGCGACTGCCCTGGCAACAAGCGCCTACGTCATCCCGGCGGCTCTTGCATGATCGACATCGACAACGTCTCCTGGACCTACCCGCACGCCGCAGAGCCATCGCTGCGCGACGTGAATATCACCATCCGGGCCGGGGAGTTCGTCGTCCTGTGCGGGGCCAGCGGCAGCGGGAAGTCGACCGCGCTACGGCTGATGAACGGCCTCGTGCCGCACTTCTACGACAACAGCACCCTCCGCGGCCACGTCACCGTCGCCGGGAGAGACACCGCCGAAGCCGAACTCGACGAAATCGGACTGCTCACCGGCACCGTCTTGCAGCATCCCCACAGACAGTTCTTCACCGACACCGTGGCCGAGGAACTCGCGTTCGCGATGGAAAACTTCGGCTTCCCCCGAGACGACATCCGCGCCCACGTCGACGTGCAACTGGCCGAACTCGCCGGGAGCGTCCCGCTGACCACCGACCTGGCCGTACTGTCCGGCGGGCAACAACAGCAAGTTGCGATAGCCGCCGCCGGCACCCACCGGCCAGGCATCATGCTGCTGGACGAACCCAGTTCGAACCTGTCCGCCGACGCCATCGACCGCCTTGGCGAGAACCTCAGAACGCTCAAACATCGCGGAGTCACGCTCGTCATCGCCGAACACCGGGTGCGCTACCTCGAGGACCTCCTCGACCGCGTCGTCTTCTTCGCCGACAGCCGCATCGAGACCGAATGGACCGCCCAGCAGTTCCGCAGCATCACCGACGACACCCTCGCACGCTATGGGCTGCGGGGCACCACCCAGGACGTCCACCTCCCCAGCCTGCCCGCGTCCGGACCCAGCATCACCGGGTCGGTACCCGCCGACCTGGTACCCGACGGAGCGCTGGAACTCACGGACGTGACCTGCCGCGCCGGCGGGCGCCTGATCCTGTCCATCGACCGGCTCACCTTCCCAGCCGGGAGCGTGACCGCGATCCGGGGCAATAACGGTGCGGGCAAGAGCACACTCTCGCGCGTCATCGCCGGGCTGCGCTCCGCGACCGGCACCATCCGCTACCACGGCACCGTTCTCGGACGCCGTGCACGGCAGCGCGCCACCACCCTGGTCATGCAGGACGTCCAACGCCAACTCTTCACCGAGACCGTTGCGGCCGAGATGGCGCTCGCCCAGTTCGGGGGATCCGAGATGGGTGATACGCGGATGCCACTCGACGCCCTCGACCTCGGCCACCTCACCACCCGACACCCCTTGTCCCTGTCCAGCGGACAACAGCAGCGCCTGGTAGTCGCCGGTGCCCGGGTCGCCAACCGGCCCATCGTGATCTTCGACGAACCCAGCTCCGGCGTCGATCGACGACATCTGACTTCCATCTCCGATCAGATCAGACACGTCGCGGCTACGGGCGCGGTCGTGATGCTCATCAGCCACGACGACGACCTCCTCAACCACGCTGCCGACCAGCACGTCACGCTCATGCCTCCGGCAGAGCGACCCGGCTGACATGTCGGCGCAGCCATCGGGAAGGTCTGCCGCTTGCAGGCCGCTCAGGCGGCCGGTCCACCGGAGGTTGATCGGTGGTCATGTCGACCTCGCCCGGACCCGGCCTGAGGTGTAGCCCGGCCATGTGTGCGGCGTGGCGTGGCCGGTCCACAGGGGGAGTATGAGAGGCGTGCCCTCTAGTCCTGCGCCGGGTAGGTCGTTACTCTTCGAGCGCGTCCTGCCCGTGGGCCCAGTTGTCCGCGAGCTTCGGGGCGCGGGGGATCCTGCCTCGCTACTGGCCGAAGAAGCCCGAGTCGTCGCCTCTTCGGTGGAGAACCGCCGCCGAGAGTTTGCCGCTGGCCGCACGTGCGCCCGAGCGGCGCTGGCGGGCCTCGGGGTCGATGCAGGCCCCATCCTGCCCGGCCCTGGACGCGCTCCGACATGGCCCGACGTGCTGGTCGGCAGCATCACGCACTGCGAAGGTCTCGCAGCAGCTGTCGTGGCGCCAGCTAGGACGTGGTCGGGCCTCGGCATCGATGCGGAGCCGGCAGCGCCGCTTCCGCGCCAAGTAGTTCGCGTCGTCATGAACGCTGCCGAGGTCGCGGCCCTCGAGCGCCTTCCACGTACCGTGCCGTGGGACCGTGTGCTCTTCAGCGCGAAGGAGTCCCTGTACAAGGTGTGGTTTCCGCTTCGCCGTACCTGGCTGGGTTTCGACGAAGCCGTGGTGAGTCCCGCGGAGGACGGGACGTTCACGGCCCGGCTCACGCGGCAGGACATCGGATGCATACCGCGAGAGGTTCAGGGCCGGTGGGCTATCGCCGACCGGTTCGTGGCCACCGCAATCGCGCTATCGCGGTGAGGAGGGTGTGCGAGTGAGAGGCAAGCATTTCCTCTTCATCCGGATGACGGGCCGGGCGCTCGGTGCCCGGCCCGTCATCCGCCGTCGACCCGCTGGACAGGTGCAGCGCCCGATCGCTCTTGTGCGCCTCACCGCAACGTGATCAATGTCGAGCTCCATGACCACGTCACGGAGGGGTGCGACCTACGTCCCCCGACAGCGACGACCATCACGGCCGGGCCCGGCTCGTTGTCGGGGACGTCCCGCGGCTGCTCACCGCGTGATGTAGGCCCCGTTGATCCACACCGACTGACCCGAGATCCACTGCGCACTGGGCGAGGCCAGGAACTCGATGAGCGGAACCAGCTCCGGGATCTCGCCGAGCCGTCCCGCGACCGACAGGTTGGCGGCGAACTCGGCCGACTCGGGTGTCTCGGCGGCGAAGAAGAACGGCGTGTTGAAGGGGCCCGGATTGATCGTGTTGACCGTGATGCCGCGGCTACCGATCTCGCGAGCCACCATCCGGGTGAACTCCTCGACAGCCGCTTTCGTGCCCGCGTAGGCGGAGTATCCCGGCGCGTTGCCGGCCAGCAGCGAGGTCCCCATGAAGAGAATGCGGCCGTCGTCCTCCATGCGACGTGCGGCCTCTCGGGCGCACAGGAAGTGGGCGCGTGTGTTCACGTTCATGAGCTGGTCGAACTCGTCGTCGGTGATCTCGGCGATCGGCCTCTTGACGATCTTCCCGGCATTGCTGATCAGGATGTCGACCCGGCCGAGCTTGTTCACGGCCGTGTCGAACATCGTCCGCACGTTCCTCGTCTTGCCCAGATCGCCAGCGACCAGCTCGACCTTGGCGCCCTCGGCTTCGACGAGACGCGCGGTCTCCTGCGCCTCCTTCACGGTCTCCCTACGGTGGTAGTGCACCACCACGTTCGCGCCGCCTCGGGCCAGCGCGACCGCGAAAGCGCGGCCGAAGTTGTTGCGGGCCCCGGTGACGATGGCCACCTTTCCGGCGAGCGGCTTCGTGGCTCCAGGCGCCGCCGCCATGGCCGTCTGGGCCGTTCCGAGGCTCAGGAGACCGGTTCCGGCGACCGCCAGGCCACCAGCCATGCCTTTGACCAAGCTGCGACGTTGATTCGAGAAAGTCGTGTCGGCCTCGGAATCCGGTGTCGACACCTCATGTGCTTCGCGCTCTTCTTTCATCTCATTCTTCCTTCGCTGGTCGTGAACACTGGATCGGGTGTGGCTATGACGTTTCGTCCGTCGACGAGTAGCCCTGAGCGTGATGGTGTTACTCGGAACGATCCGCGACCACGCTGTCCGAGCTGCCCCGCCAGGCCGATCCAGAGACGCACCGAACGTCGAGGTGACCAGGTCTGGGGGGCTTTACTGCCCGTCGGGGATCCGAGTTGTGGTCACCGTAGAGGGAGCGCCGTGTGACGGTCTTGAACGAAAGTCACCGGCCGGCCACACAGACCTCATCCGAGGGGTGGGCGAACTGTCGCGAGGGAACGCGCGACGGGCGGAAAGTCAGGCCCCTGCGCTCGCCGGTTCGAGGTCGACGACCTCGGTGGTGACGGCGTCGTCGCCGAGGGCGAGGAACGCGCCGAGCGCGAGCAGCTCCTCGGGGGAGCGCGGCGAGAAGTCGGTGAGCACTTGCGAGCGCACGAGGAACACCGAGTGCTGACCACGCGAGACGGCGACGTTGAGCCGGTG
>JBOFLR010000017.1:0-12439 GCA_051657965.1 Dermatophilaceae bacterium | reverse complement strand
TGGCGAAGTCGCAGTCGGGGGAGATCTCGCCGGTGACGGTGTCCACCCAGATCTGACCGGCCGACTCCCAGGCGTTGCCGCCGCGGGGGGTGGCGACGACGTGGAAGGCCGTGTTGGGGATGCCGGAGTTGATGTGCACGCCGCCGTTGTCGTCGCTGGTCTCGACGTAGTCGCGCCAGTGCCCGGGCTGAGGGTCCTTGCCGAGCCGCGGGTCGTCGTAGGCGGTCCCGGGCTCGGCCATCGATCGCAGCGCCTTCCCCTGCACCCCGTCGGCGAGCAGGTCGGCGCCGATCAGCCAGTCGGCGGCATCGGCGGCCTGGCCACGCGCGCGCTGCACGACGAGCACGCCGAACACGTCGCTGACCGACTCGTTGAGCGCACCGGACTGGCCCTGGTAGGTGAGGTCGGAGGTGTACTGGGTGACGCCGTGGGCGAGCTCGTGGGCGATGACGTCGAGACTGCGGGTGAACGGGAGGAAGATCTCGCCGTCTCCGTCGCCGAACACCATCTGGGTGCCGTCCCAGAACGCGTTGGCGTAGTTCTGGCCGTAGTGCACCGTGGCGAGCAGCGGGAGCCCGTTGCCGTCGAGGGAGTTGCGGCCGTAGGCCTCCTGCCACAGGGTCCAGGTGGCACCGAGGCCGTCGTATGCCTCGGTGACTTCCTGGTCGTCGGTGGCCGGGTCACCTTCGCCGCGCACCTCGGCGCCCGGCAGGTCGGTGCCGCCACCGCCGTCGTGCACGGTGCGCAGGAGCCCGGGGGAACTCGGTGTCTCCGGGGTGGCGTCGGCGGCAGGCGGGCTCAGGTCAGGGGCGGTGCGTCCATACCGGAATCCGGCGTCGATGTCGAGGGTGCTGCGGGCGGTGGCGGCGAGCGCCGTGTCGTCGGATGACGCGAGCGTCTCCAACAGGTAGGGCGGCACGAACGAGATCACGGCAGAGGTCCGGCCGGAGGTTGTCGGGCGAGCGGTGGACCGTGGACCGGGGAGAGGGTGCGTCATCCACCTACCCTCTCCCGGAGCGCCCGCATTCGCTACCCGGCCGCGGGCCTGGAGGGCGCCGAACCGATGCACGGTGGCACTCGACCGCCGCTCCGGTCAACGCCCCAGGGCTGCGGCCATCAGCTGCTGGGCGAGCGGTGAGTGGAACAGCCGGCCCGAGGTCCGAGCCATCTCCTCGCCGCGAGCGTCGAGGTCGGCGACGAGCGGCGCCGCGAGCATCCGCTTGGCCGCGACCAGCCCCTGGCGGGCACCGGCCCGGAGGTCGGCGAGCACCGCCGCGACGGCGTCATCCATCGCCTCCTCCGGCACCACCTGGGTGACCAGGCCGTGCGCTCGGGCCTCCTCGGCACCGAACCGCCGCCCGGTGAGGAACCAGTCGGATGCCGCCCGCGGGGTGACGCGGGCGAGCACCGGGATGGAGATGATGGCTGCGGCCAGGCCGAGCCGTACCTCGGTGAGCGCGAAGTCGGCGGTCTCGGAGCAGACGACGACATCGGCTGCGGCCACCAGTCCGAGCCCACCGGCGCGCACCGGGCCGTCGACCTGCGCGACCACCGGCACCGGCACTGCCGCGATCGCCCGTTGCAGCCCGACGATGGTGCGCCCGGTCTCGACCATGTCGACCTCTGCGGCCTCGCGCAGGTCGGCACCGGCACAGAAGACCCGCTGCGAGGAGCGCAGCAGCACCGCGTGCAGGCTCTCGTCGGCGGCGGCTGCGTCGAGGTGGGCGCGCAGGTCGGCCACGAGGCGCCTGGAGAGCGCGTTGCGGTTCGCGGGGGAGTCGAGGGTGAGCACGGCGACGCGGTCCTCGTCCGCACGGTGCACCAGACCTCGGTCGTCGTCGGTCACGACGCCGACCCTAGACCGGCCGCGGTGACCTCGCCGACCGAGGTTGGTCAGACGGCACGGGACACGCGGACGATCGGCATCCGGGGCGCGACGGCGAGGACGTCGTCAGCGGAGGACCGCTGTCCATCCCTCGACGAACCGTCCGACCTCCCAGCCCCGGCGTCGCGGGTACTCGTGGATGACAGGAACGCGCTCGGGCGTGAGCTGGAGGTCCGAGCGGTGTCGGTGGCGACGGGCACGCTGCGGGTATGAGCCACCACACGCATCACGCACTCGACTACGTCGAACTGCCCGTCCGCGATCTCGAGCGCACGCGCACCTTCTACGCCTCGGCCTTCGGCTGGTCCTTCAACGACTACGGCCCCGACTACGCCGGTATCCGAGACCTCGACCGTGAGGGTGCCGAGGTCGGCGGCTTCGCCCGGTCGGACGACATCGCTCCCGGAGGCGTCCTGCTCCTGCTGTACTCCACCGACCTCGACGCCAGCCTCGCCGCAGTGGTCTCGGCCGGTGGGACGATCGTGCGCGAGCCGTTCGACTTCCCCGGCGGCCGGCGCTTCCAGTTCACCGACCCCGACGGCCACCAGCTCGGCGTCTGGTCCGAGTCCACCGGAGTGGAGTCCTAGCCGTAGGTGTCGCGCGGGCCGCGGCCGTCCTGGGCCCGGCGGGCACCGCGAGACCAGGACGGCGCTCCTGGACCGAGCACGCGCAACTCGGTCACCGTGCCCTCGCCCACCTCCTCGGCGAGCCGGCCGAGGAGGCTGGTCCTGAGCATTCGCAACTGAGTCGCCCAGGCCGTCGAGTCGGCCCGTACCGTGAGCACACCGTCGACGAAGTCGGCCGGCACACAGTGCTCGGCGACCTCGGCGCCGACGATCTGCGGCCACCGCCCGACGACCGCGCCGACCGCGACGTCGACCTGCCAGCCACGCTCGGCGACGAACCGTTCGAGCTGATCTCCGAGGAGCGCCGGGTCGCGCGCGGCGTCGCCGCGCTGGGAGACCGGCACGTCCCTCACCCGTCGACGTGGCTTCAGTCCGGGGCGCAGCCCCCGTGACCTGGCGGCCGCGCGCGCACGCGCCAGCGCGGCGGCGGGAGCGACCTCTTCGGGGGGTGGCGGCGCGTCATCCGATGTAGGGCGGGAGACCTGCGGCGCATCCTCACCGGCCCTCTTGTCATCGACGCCGGGGGCCGGATCGGCGGGTGGCTCAGTCATCTGGCGTCACCGTCCCGAGGGTCACGGTGAAGGTCCGGCCGCTGAGGCCGGCCGGGACGTCGGCGGACACGGCGGCGGTGACGAGCACCTGCTCGCAGTCGGCGACCATCGCCGCCAGCCGCTCGCGGCGACCGGAGTCGAGCTCGGCGAAGACGTCGTCGAGGACCAGCACCGGGTCGTCGCCGAGATCGTGCCGCAGCAGCTGGAACGCGGCGAGCCGCAGCCCGAGCGCGAACGACCACGACTCGCCGTGGCTCGCGTATCCCTTCGCCGGCAGCTCGCCGAGCGTGAGCAGGACGTCGTCGCGGTGCGGTCCGACGAGGCACACCCCTCGCTCGACCTCCTGGGCCCGCACCTCGGCGAGCGAGGCGAGCAGCTCGGCGGCGAGCTCGGCAGGCTCAGGGACGTCCCCGGCGGCGATCCGCCCGGCGCTCGCCTCGCGCAGCGAGGAACGGTAGGTGACCTTCGCCTCCGACTGGTTCGCGCTCACCTCGGCGTACGCCTTGCCGAGGTACGGGCCCAGGTCGCGCAGCAGCCGCAGGCGCGCGTACAGCAGCTGCGAGCCGACCGCGGCGAGGTGTGAGTCCCACACCTCGAGCGTGTGCAGCGCCGAATCTCGTTGGGCAGCAATGTCGGCGGCGGGTTCAGGCGTTCGCACGCGGCTCCTGCCGCGCCTGCCGAGATGCAGGCCCGCCGACTTCAGCAGGGCGCTGCGCTGGCGCACCACCTTGTCGTAGTCGGAGCGCACCCCCGCCCACCGCGGCTGCCGCGCGACGAGCAGGTCGTCGAGGAAGCGGCGGCGCTCGCCAGGGTCGCCTTTGACGAGGGCGAGGTCCTCGGGAGCGAAGACGACGGTGCGCAGGGTGCCGAGCACGTCGCGCGGCCGGGCCACCGGCGAGCGGTTCAGCCGGGCCCGGTTGGCACGGCCCGGGGTGACCTCCAGCTCGACGAGTGTCTCGCGCCCGTGGCCGACGACAGCACCGCGTAACACGGCGCGCTCGGCGCCGGCCCGGACCAGTGGCTGGTCGTTCGCGACCCGGTGGCTGGCGAGGGTGGCGAGGTAGCCGACCGCCTCGACGAGGTTGGTCTTGCCCTGGCCGTTACTTCCGAGAAACGTCGTGACCCCGGGCTCGAGGGCGATGTCGGCCTCGGCATAGCTACGGAAGTCGACCACGGACAGGTGCCGGACGTGCACCCGGGTGTCAGTCCTTCGTCGCGGCGCGCTTCCGCGTCGACCCGGTGGATGCGGTTACCCGGGTCCTACGCTCTGCGTGCGCCGTCGGTCCGGCCGAGTCCGCGCCGGCGCTCCTGCTGCTGCCGTCGTCGGTGTCCCCGGCGCCGGATGACGGGCCGGCGCTCGCGGCAGCGCGTCCCTTGGCGGCCGCTGCCTTCGGCGACCTCGGCGGCCGCTCCTTGGAGGCGGCCTTCGTCGTCACGACGGCCGGGCTCGCCGGCCCGGCTGCCGCGTCGGAGCGCAGCTCCTCGCCCTCGGCTCTCGTCATCACCTGGTGCCCGCCGAACTGCCCGCGCAGCGCGGCGACCGCCTGCATCGTCGGCGACACCTGCTGGCGGGAAGCGAAGCGGGCGAACAGCGACGCCGAGATCACCGGCATCGGCACCGACAGTGCGATCGCCTCCTCGACCGTCCAGCGCCCCTCGCCGGAGTCGGAGGTGTAGTCGGAGACGTCCTCCAGCGCCGGGTTCTCCTCGAGCGCCTTGACCATGAGGTCGAGCAGCCAGGAGCGCACGACGGTCCCGCGGCTCCACGCCTTGAACGCACCCGGCACGTCCTCGACGATGTCCTTCTTCGACAGCAGCTCGTAGCCCTCGGCGTACGCGTGCATGAGGCCGTACTCGATGCCGTTGTGCACCATCTTCGCGTAGTGGCCGGCCCCGACCTTGCCGACGTGGACGAAGCCCTCATCGCGCGGGCCCTCGGGCCGGAGGGCGTCGAAGATCGGCATCGCCTTCTTCACGTTGGCCGCCGAGCCGCCGACCATGAGGCCGTAGCCGTTGTCCAGCCCCCAGATCCCACCGGAGACACCGCAATCGAGGTAGCCCACGCCCTCGGCCTTGAGCAGCTTCTCGTGTACGGCGTCGTCGGTGAACCGGCTGTTGCCGCCGTCGATGACGAGGTCGCCCTTCTCCAGCAGCCCGGCGAGCTTCTCCACGGTGTCCCGGGTGGGGGCGCCGTGCGGCACCATCACCCACACCACGCGCGGGGCGTCGAGCTTCTTCACCAGGTCGGCGAGCGAGCGAGCGTCGGAGACCTCGCGGTTCCGGTCGTAGCCGACGACCTCGTGCCCGGCGCGGCGCAGCCGCTCGCGCATGTTGCCGCCCATCCGGCCCAGACCGACCAGTCCCAGCTGCATCCGTGCTCCTCGGAGGTGTTGTGATGCGTCGACGGTGTGACGCGCTGCGGGAAGGCTACGCGCACGTCATCCGGCACGGGGTGCGGATGACGCCCGCCCGGCTCACGACGCGAAGCGCACCGGCATCAGCACATACCGGTAGGAGGTGTCGGCATCACCATCGGCCTCGGACTGGCCGCTGAGCACCGCCGGCCGGGACGGCTGCGTGAACGACACGCGAGACCACTCGGTGCCGACCGCACCGAGACCGTCGAGCAGGTACCCCGGATTGAAGGCGATCTCGATCTCGGGGCCGGTGAGAGTGGCCTCGACCGCCTCGGACGCCTGGGCGTCATCCCCGGCGCCGGCCTCGATCGCGACCTGGCCGTCGGTGAAACGCAGCCGCACCGGCGTGTTGCGCTCGGCGACCAGCGCGACGCGCTTGACCGCCTCGACGAGGTCTGCGGTGCGCACGACGGCCTCGCTGTCCGACGATGTCGGGAAGATCGAGCTGACTTTGGGGTACTCACCGTCGAGCAGCCGGGTGGTGGTGCGCCGGCGGCCGGCCTCGAAGCCCACCAGCCCGTCGCCGCCGGCAGCGGTGCCGAGGGCGATGTCGACCGAGCCGCTCGCACCGAGCGCACGAGCGGTGTCGGCGAGGGTACGAGCCGGGATGAGCACGACGTGGCTGGCATCGGTGGAGGTGGGGTTCCAGTGCAGCTCGCGCATGGCGAGGCGGTACCGGTCGGTGGCGAGCAACGTCATCCGAGCGCCCTCCACCTCGACCCGCACACCGGTGAGGATCGGCAGGGTGTCACCACGGTCGGCCGCGACCGACACCTGGGTCACGGCCTGGGTGAACAGCTGCCCGTCGACGGTGCCGCTGCCCTCGGGAGCATGCGGCAGGGTCGGGTAGTCGTCGGCCGGCATCGACAGCAGGCTGAACCGCGAGGCACCACAGGTCACTTGCACCTTCGCGGACTCGGTCGCGATGTCGACCGGCTTGTCGGGGAGGTTGCGGCAGATGTCCGCGAGCAGGCGGCCGAGCACCAGCACGGTTCCGCTCTCGGCGACCTCTGCCGCCACCGTGACCCGGGCGGAGACCTCGTAGTCGAACGCGGAGAGGGTCAGCGTTCCGTCATCGGCGGCATCGAGCAGGATGCCGGCGAGCACCGGGACCGGTGGGCGCGCCGGGAGTCCGCGGGCCACCCAGGTGACCGCCTCGGCCAGGACGTCGCGCTCGACGCGGAACTTCACGACTCACCGACCTTCTCCGGCGCGGTTGACGTGCGCGCCATGCAGTACCTCGGGCTGAGAGACCGCCCGCTCTCGCGCGGTGTCGCGGCGTCGATCGGGACGGGGCACCGACACTAGTGCACGGGTCGTGGCCTCGGTACCTCCACGCGACTGCGAGCGGGCCTGTCGTCGGTGCACCAGGGACCCGCTCGGATGCCGACCAGCCGGGTCGTGGTCGGGGCGGATGGTGATCAGGGATGGCTCATCGTCGTGGTCGGAGCTGTGCACGATGTGGATAGCGGGTGCTTCGTGCAGGTGGGCGGGCTGAGGACGCCTGTGGATACCGCTGGGATGTCGACGTGGACGGTCGACGACGACTGTGGACGACGGCTGGTCGTTCACACACCGTCCACCCGGCCGCTGTCGGGTGTCCACGTGAGCCAGTGTGTTGTCCACATGAATCCACAGGGTGTTGTGGATGACGTGAAACACCGCCGAGATCTCGGCGGTGGACGGACGTTCGGTGCCTTTGTTCTCCACAGGCCTGCCCACAGAGGTGGATCGTCCTCGCGGACCAGCGGTAGCCGCGCGCAGAGCGTCGAGGGTCGTGAGGGTGGTCGAAGAGTTCACACAGGGTGTGGATATCGCTGTGGACGACGTGCTCGACGCGGCCCTCGTCAGTGCGACTGCTGCTTGATCCGGTTGGTCAGCTCGGTCACCTGGTTATAGATCGCTCGCCGCTCCGCCATGAGTTGGCGGATCTTCTTGTCGGCGTGCATCACCGTGGTGTGGTCGCGGCCGCCGAACTGCTGGCCGATCTTGGGCAGCGAGAGGTCGGTGAGCTCGCGGCACAGGTACATGGCGATCTGGCGGGCGGTGACGAGCACCCGCGAGCGGGACTGGCCCTGGAGGTCGTCGAGGGTCAGCCCGAAGTAGGCGGCCGTCTGGGCCATGATCGTCGCCGGCGTCACCTGGCTCGACGCGTCGTCGGGGATGAGGTCGCGCAGGACGATCTCGGCGAGGCTCATGTCGACGGGCTGGCGGTTCAGGCTCGCGAACGCGGTGACCCGGATGAGGGCGCCCTCGAGCTCGCGGATATTCGTCGAGATGCGCGAGGCGATGAACTCGAGGACGTCGTCGGGCACCGAGAGCCGCTCCTGGATCGCCTTCTTGCGCAGGATCGCGATCCGGGTCTCGAGGTCGGGCGGCTGGACGTCGGTGAGCAGGCCCATCTCGAACCGGCTGCGCATCCGGGCCTCGAACCCGCTGAGCAGCTTCGGCGGCACGTCGCTGGTGATGACGACCTGCTTGTTCGCGTTGTGCAGCGTGTTGAAGGTGTGGAAGAACTCCTCCTGGGTCTGCACCTTGCCCTGGAGGAACTGGATGTCGTCGATGAGGAGCACGTCGACGTCGCGGTAGCGGCGCTGGAAGTTTGCGGCCTTGTCGTCGCGGATGCTGTTGATGAAGTCGTTGGTGAACTCCTCGGAGTTCACGTAGCGCACCTTGACGTGGGGGAAGAGGTTGCGGGCGTAGTGCCCGATCGCGTGCAGCAGGTGGGTCTTGCCGAGCCCGGAGTCGCCGTAGACGAAGAGCGGGTTGTACGCCTTGGCCGGCGCCTCGGCCACCGCGACCGCCGCGGCGTGGGCGAAGCGGTTGCTCGCCCCGATGACGAAGGTGTCGAAGGTGTACTTCGGGTTGAGCCGGGTCAGCTCGACCTGCTCGGGCACGGGCCCGCCGGGACGAGGCCGACGGGCTCCAGGAACCTCGGCCAGCCCGGATGCGGTATCCGTTCCGGTCACCGCGCCGTCGGTGACCGCCCCCTCGGCGACCCGGACCGGGAGGGGACCTGTCGTCGGGTCGCTTCCGTCGGGGTCGTCCTCGCCGAGGTCGAGCTGGTCGATCTCGGCCCGGCGGTCGGCCACCCGCAGCGCGTGTCCGTCATCTTGCCCGAGGTCGGACTCCGAGATCTCCCCCAGGGAGGGGTCGACGGAGACAGCCAGCCGGAGGTGCCGCCCGACCTGCTCGCTCAGGGTCGCGGTCACGAGATCGCGGAGCCGGGTCTCCAGGAAGTCCTTGGTGAAGTCGTTCGGGGCTGCGACGAGGGCGGTGTCGTCGAGCACGCCGACGAGCCTTGCGAGATGGAGGAAGGCACGCTGCTGAGCCGGAATGCCGTTCTCGTCGAGAGCATCGAGAGTCGTGTGCCACAGCTGGGTCATCGTCGCGTCGGGCACGTGTGTCTTCCCGTTCCTTCCGCCTGTGCGACTGTCCGGTCGCCGTCATGGTGAGCGGGGACCTCGTCCACACGCTTGTCCACAACCTGTGGGTAGGTCGTCGAGCTGTGCGATGGCGTGTCGCGGCCGGCCGGTCGATGTTCCGTGCGATCCTAGGGGGTTGCCTTCGTCATCGGGAGTGCGGTCGTGGGTTTGACCCCCCAGGGCGGGCTCACGTACCTTTGGACGGCCTGCTGCTCGGCAGTTTTCGCCCACTCGTGCTCCTGATGTCCGACGCCATCATGTCTCACGGGTTTCCGATGACGGCCGACCACCGGTCCCCGCTCGGGCCTTGCGGCCCGCCCTCGAGATGAGAGATCGATCGTGAGCAAGCGCACCTTCCAGCCGAACAACCGTCGCCGCGCCAAGACGCACGGATTCCGTCTGCGGATGCGGACTCGCGCCGGCCGCGCGATCCTCTCTGCTCGACGTCGCAAGGGCCGCTCCGAGCTCTCCGCCTGAGGCCGGACGGTGCTGCCGGCACCTCACCGACTTCGTCGGCGTGCTGACTTTGCTTCGACGGTGCGCGGGCCGCGGAGTGTCCGCGCCGGGTCCCGTCTGCTGGTAATCCATGCAGTGCGCTCGACGGCCCGATGCGGTCCGGCCAGGGTCGGCTTCGTCGTGGCCACCTCGGTAGGCGGTGCCGTGCGACGCAACCGTACGAAGCGCCGATTGAGGGCGCTCGTCGCCGCACGCCTCGACTCGTTTCCGCTGGACGTCGACATCGTCATGCGGGCCAACCCGCCTGCCGGTACTGCGACGTTCCCGGAGCTGACGGCCGCCGTGGACCGAGGGCTCGTCACCGTGTTCCGGCGCCTCGGTGAGGTGGCGTGACGGTGGCTTCGGTGCTGGTCCGGCCATTCGTCTGGCTGATTCGTGGGTATCAGTACGCGGTCAGCCCGTTGCGCCCGCCGACTTGTCGATACTTCCCGTCCTGCTCGGCATATGCGGTGACCGCGCTCGAGCGATACGGCCTGGTACGCGGTTCGATGATGGCGGCTCGGCGCCTGTTGCGCTGCCACCCGTGGGCGCCGGGTGGCGTCGACCACGTGCCGCTGCGGGACCAGCTGACCGGGCGTCCACGACCGGGAACGACCGGTCCACGGCCCCTGGGCTCCGGTGCGTCATCCGAGCCGTTCTTTCTTGCCGCACGGCAGAAGGATCCCCACTGACCGCGTCACGCGAGTGACAACCCGGCCGGCCTGCATCCCGGCCCGACACGAGGACACCCATGGTCGACTTCTTCAACACCATCCTGGCCCCGATCGAGTGGTTGGTCGCGTGGATCATGTTCGGCTTCCATGAGGGCTTGACGGCGATCGGGATGCCGGAAGCCTCTGGATGGACCTGGGGGCTGTCGATCGTGGGCTTGGTGCTCGTGATGCGTGCGGCGATGATCCCGCTCTTCGTCAAGCAGATCATGGCCTCCCGAAAGATGCAGCTGATCCAGCCGGAGCTGCAGAAGATCCAGAAGAAATACAAGGGCAAGACCGACCCGGAGTCGCGTCAAGCGATGACCCAAGAGACGATGGCGCTCTACAAGAAGGAGGGGACGAACCCGTTCTCCTCTTGTTTGCCGATCTTGGCGCAGAGCCCGTTCTTCTTCGGCTTGTTTCAGGTGCTCAACGGCCTCGACGAGATCGCGAGCGGCGACAAAGGCCAAGTCGGTCCCATCGGAGAAACCGTTGCGGCACAGGCGGAGTCGGCCACGGTCTTCGGTGCCCAGCTCTCTGACACCTTCCTCGGCGCAAACAGTGTCAACACTCAGATCGTCACCGTGGTGCTCATCATTCTCATGTCGCTGACGACGTTCACGACACAACGCCAGTTGATGACGAAGAACATGCCCGCCTCGGCACTGGACAACCCCTTTGCGCGCCAGCAGAAGTTGCTGCTCTACGTTCTTCCGATTGTCTTCGCCGTATCCGGCATCAACTTCCCTATCGGCGTGCTCATCTACTGGTTCACCACCAACCTGTGGTCGATGGCGCAGCAGTTCTATGTCATCCGGCGGATGCCTGCACCCGGGTCAGCAGCCGAGAAGGCCTATCATGCGCGGCTGGAGCGCAAGGGCAAACCCGTTCCCGGCCATGCCGAGACCGCAACCGTCGATGACGCCGTCGTCGCCAAACCCACCGGTCAGCGACTCCAACCGAAGTCGAAGAAGCGCAAGAAGGCGTCGAGTAGCAGCTCGAAGCGGCCTACCCCTCCGAGTGAAGGGTCGACTGGCACAGCCGATGGCACTCCACCAGCCACGACCTGACTCGCAGCCACGACCTGACTCGAGAGGACATCAATGAGCAAGCACATCGACGAGGACACCGAGGCCAGGGAGTCGCACGCGACTGTCACGGCCGACAGCGAGAACGGCTCATCCGCAGACGCTCCAAGCGCCGTGGCGAGTGCCGCCGCTGAGTCAGTGACGGCAGATGCTCAAGAGGGGGTGCGAGATCCGGCGCTCGACGAGACCGGCCAGGAGGGGTCGGCGCTCGATGGTGACACCGGTGCGTCGTCCACTGCTCGCATGTCCCGGAAGGAGCATCTCGAGCGAGAAGGCGAGATCGCTGCTGACTTCTTAGAGACACTGTTGGACATCTGCGACCTTGACGGCGACCTCGATGTCGACATCGACGGTGACCGGGCAGCGGTCAGCATCGTCGACTCCGACGAAGGTCGAGTCCCGCGCCGATTGGTCGGACCGAACGGCGAGGTCCTCGAAGCCCTGCAAGACCTGGCTCGGCTTGCGGTTCAAGCGTCGACCGGAGAACGGAGCCGATTGATGCTTGATGTAGCCGGTCATCGTGCTGAACGCCGGTCTCAGCTGGTTGCTCTGGCGAGCGCCGCAGTCGCTGAGGTCCGCTCGACCGGCGAGCGGAAACCGCTGCTTCCGATGACTGCCTTCGAGCGGAAAGTGGTCCACGACGAGGTGCTCGCGGCTGGTCTGGCGTCGGAGTCCGAAGGCGTAGAGCCACGCCGCTTCGTCGTCATCCTTCCCCGTTGAGGGCCTCATCGTGGCGTGTTTCACGTGAAACACGCCACTGAGTCAACGGTATGGGCATGACACCGCCAGCTCCGAGGTCGGCTTCGCTCGTCTTCGGTGAACGCCTTGTCATCGCCGAGGCGTTCGCGGCGGCACTGTGCTCGAGTGGGGTCATCCGCGGTCTGATCGGTCCACGTGAGGTGGCGCGGATCTGGGATCGGCACCTCCTCAACTGTGCGGTGATCGCTGATGCGTTCCCGCCCATGGCACGAGTCGTCGATGTTGGCTCCGGGGCCGGCCTGCCCGGAATCGCGGTGTCCATCGCCCGCCCCGACCTCGATGTCCACCTTGTGGAGCCGATGCTTCGGCGTAGCACGTGGCTGGCAGAGATCGTCGACGACTTAGGCCTGACCGGTGTGACCGTGCACCGAGCCCGCGCCACAGAGTTGTCCACCGTGCTGTCTGCGCCATTCATCACTGCGCGCGCGGTGGCACGGCTCGGAAAGCTGGCGCAATGGTGCGTGCCACTGATGACGTCGA
>JBOFLR010000016.1:0-5061 GCA_051657965.1 Dermatophilaceae bacterium | reverse complement strand
GATCGTCTCGCTCGGCGTGACCCGGCTGCGGCTCTGCGGCATCCGCACCGAACAGTGCGTCGAGACCACGGCGCGCCTGGCGAGCGACCTGGGCTACGAGGTGGAGGTCGTCATCGACGCGACGGCCACGCACCCCCTCGGGCGGCACGACGACAGCGGCGTCATCGCCCCGGAGGAGGTGGTCGCCCGCACGGCCGCTGCCCTCTCCGGCCGGTTCGCCACGATCACGACGATCGACGGCGTCGTGGCACCCTGAGCCGGTGCGTCATCCGCGTCACGTCGTGCTCGTCATCCCCGACCGGGCTCACCTGATGGACGTCGCCGGTCCTGCGCAGGTCTTCACGAGTGCCGCCGAGGCCGGTGGGGCCTACACGCTCACCTACGTCGGTGCGGATGTCCGGACCCGAACCCACCAGGGCCCGGCGGTCGAGACCACCTCGCAGTGGCCGCACCTGACACCATCGGATCTGGTGCTGGTGGCGGGATGGAAGATCACCCCTGACGCGAGACCGCTCCCGCCGGAGCTGCTCGACCGGATCGTCGGGCACTGGCAGGGCGGCGGTGCGGTCGCGAGTGTCTGCGCCGGCGCGCTGGCCCTGGCGCGGGTCGGCATCCTCGCGGGACAGCACGCGACCACCCATCACGACCTCGTCGACGACCTCGCCCGTCATCCCGGTGTGAGAGTCGTCCGCGATCGGCTCTACACCTGCTCCGGGCGGCTGCACACCTCCGCCGGAGTGGCCAGCGGCATCGACCTCGCACTGCACCTGGTGGCGCACGACCACGGCCCGGCGCTGGCCGCCCGGGTCGCGCGGACGCTCGTCGTCCCGGCATGGCGTCCCGGGGCGGCCACCCAGGCGAGCGTGATGCTCGTGTCGCGCGACCACCTCAGCGACCTCACCCATCGCGCCCAGGACCTGCTCGACGACCCCGACCGGGCGCCGATGTCGCTGTCGGCCCTGGCCGGGCAGCTCGGGGTCAGCGGGCGGACGCTCAGCCGGCATTTCGTCGCGGCCACCGGGCTCACCCCGCACGCCTACGCGGCAGCGGTACGCCGGGAGCGCGCCGCACAGCTGCGCTCCCAGGGCTGGACCCAGCACGCGGCTGCGGCAGCGGTCGGCTACGCGGACCCCCGGTCGCTGCGCACGCGCCGACGATCACCACGATGACCGGGCCGGCGGCCGACGCACCGAGCGCCGCGATCGAGGACGTATCGTGGGGTCGACCGGGGAACAGGTCGGCCCACGCTGCGGTTGACCACTCTCGTTCACCGGCACCGAACGCCGACTCCAAGTGCGAGGAGACCTTCTCCATGAGCGACCAGCTCCAGACCACCGCGGCACCGTCCGAGGTCGAGGCGCCGGCCCACGGCGTGGTGCTCACCGACGTCGCCTCGACCAAGGTCGCCTCCCTGCTGGCGCAGGAGGGCCGGGACGACCTCCGCCTCCGCGTCGGGGTTCAACCCGGCGGCTGCTCCGGCCTGATCTACCAGCTGTACTTCGACGAGCGCACCCTCGACGGCGACCTCGTTCGCGACTACGGCGGTGTCGAGGTCGTCGTCGACCGGATGAGCGCCCCGTACCTCGACGGCGCGACCATCGACTTCTCGGACACCATCGAGAAGCAGGGCTTCACCATCGACAACCCCAACGCGGGCAGCTCGTGTGCCTGCGGCGACAGCTTCGGCTGACCACCGCCGAGGCGCGGGCCGGTATCCCGGGTGCCGGCCCGCCCGGCCCGTGGTGACCGGTTGTCGCCCGGCGGTGTCCGATCACGAGCCGGTGCGGATGTAGGTTTCGGCTGTGCAGATCGCCGTCGCCGGGTCCATCGCCACCGACCACCTGATGACCTTCCGGGGCAGCTTCGCCGACTCTCTCGTCGTGGAGCAGCTCGACAAGATCTCGGTGAGCTTCCTCGCCGAGAGCCTCGAGATCCGGCGGGGTGGAGTAGCCGGCAACATCTGCTTCGGCATGGCCGTCCTGGGCGCACGGCCAGCGCTCGTCGGGGCCGCTGGGGAGGACTTCGCCGACTACCGCAGCTGGCTCTCCCGGCACGGTGTGGTCACCGACCACGTGCACATCAGCGAGTCGCGGCACACCGCCCGGTTCGTCTGCACCACCGACGACGCCATGGCGCAGATCGCCACGTTCTACGCGGGGGCGATGTCCGAGGCCCGGATGATCGAGCTCGGTCCCATCCACGAGCGCCTCGGTCTCGACCTCGTCCTCATCGGTGCCGACGATCCCGAGGCGATGCTGCGCCACACCGAGGAGTGCCGGGCTCGCGGCATCCCGTTCGTCGCCGACCCGTCACAGCAGCTCGCCTTCGCCGACGGCCCGTTCATCCGCCGCATCGTCGAGGGCGCCGACTACCTGTTCACCAACGAGTACGAGTCGCACCTCACCGCCACCAAGACCGGATGGAGCCAGGACGAGATCGACGAGCGGGTCACCACCCGCGTCATCACTCGCGGCAAGGACGGCGCCGACATCCGCACCCGCGGTGAGGACCCGATCCACGTGCCGGTGGCGGGCGAGGTCGAGCGGGTCGACCCGACCGGTGTCGGCGACGCATTCCGGGCCGGCTTCCTCGTCGGCCTGTCCGGCGGGCTCGGTCACGAACGCTGTGCCCAGATGGGATCGGTGCTCGCGGCCCACGTGCTCGAGACCGTGGGGACCCAGGAGTACGTCGTCTCGCGGTCCGCCTTCCTCGACCGCCTCGCGGGCGCCTACGGAGACGACGCGGCCGCAGAGGTCGACACCGTCGTGCGCATCGCCGCGCACTGACGTCGCGTTCGCCGATGACGTCGCCACCGGTCGAGCCGCCGCCGACCCCGTGGCAGCTCGACACGGCGAGAGCGGTGCCGGGTGAGGACCTCGTCGCAGCCGGCGCCGACCTCGAGCCCGGCACGCTGTTGGCGGCCTATCGGCTCGGCCTGTTCCCCATGGGCCTGGGCCGGCACGGTCGAGGGGCCATCGGCTGGTGGTCACCCGACCCCCGTGGCGTGATCCCGGCAGGCGCGCTGCGGGTCCGGCCCTCGTTGCGCAAGGTCGTGAGCCGCTTCGAGATCCGGGTCGACACCGCCTTCGCCGAGGTCGTCGCGGGGTGTGCCGATCCGGGCCGCGACGGCCGCTGGATCACCGACGACATCGCTGCCGCCTACACCCGGCTGCACGAGCTCGGGTGGGCGCACAGCGTCGAGACCTGGCAGGACGGTCGTCTGGTCGGCGGCCTGTACGGAGTGAGCATCGGCGGGCTGTTCGCCGGCGAGTCGATGTTCCACCGCGTCCGCGACGCGTCGAAGGTGGCCTTGGTCGGGCTGGTCGAGCGCTTCCACGCCGACGGCGACCCGCGCCGGCTGGTCGACGTGCAGTGGGCCACCGACCACCTCCGCCGGCTCGGCGCCCAAGAGTGGCCCCGAGAGCGCTACCTCGCCGCCCTCGCCGCGGCGCTCGACGTGCCACCAGCCGATCTCACCTCGGCCGGATGACGTCCCTCTCGGTCCGTCCGGAGTGGCTCCACTCGTCGCCGTTCGGGGTGCTCAGACCGGCCCGCCGCCCACGACGACGACGTACTCGGTGAACCCGTCCTGCTGCCTGGCGGTGACGGTATGGCCGCGCATCCGGCCCCAGGCCGGCACGTCGGACCGTGCCGCGACGTCGTCGGCGAGCAGCACCACCGTCGTCCCGGGCGGCAGCTCGCGAGCGGCCCGGGCCACCCGGATGACGGGAACGGGGCAGCGGGTGCCGCGCGCGTCCACCACTGCCGGGCTGCTCACAGCCCCTCCGTGTCCAGCCGTCGACGGATGTCGGCAACCACCTCGGGGAGCGCGGTGACCAGATGGCGCACGTCGTCGGCGCGGCCCGGAGAGACCGCGTCGAGGGGGAGTGCGAGTCGCACGTTGCCGTGGGTCAGCACCTCCATCGCCGCCAGCACGTGACTAGGGCGCAACGCACTCGAAGAGCATGCGGACCCCGACCCCACCGCGAGTCCTCGTGTCGCCAGCTCGTCGACCATGGCCTCACCATCGGCGTAGAGCGCGCTGAAGGTGACCACATGGGGGAGCCGATCCACGGGGTCGCCGACCACGTCGACATCGGGAACCGCAGCGGCCGCCGAGCGGACCAGGTCGATCAGCCCCCTGGCATCCTGCGCGTCCCTGGCCCGATCGTGCTCGCCCTGTCGCCACGCCTCCGCCGCAGCGAGAACGAGCGGGACCCACGGAGTCGCCAGACTGCGACCGTGCTCCGCGTCGCGACGGGGTGTCGGCCGGCTCCACCGTGTGCCGGTCCGCACGCCGAGCAGTCCGAGCGGCGGCCCACCGAACGTCGCCGCGTCGGCCACCACGACCTCGCCCACCGGCGGCACGTCCTCGCGTCCGAGCGAGGCGGCCGCGTCGACGAGCAGCGGCACGCCGTGGCGTGCGGCCAGGGCACCGGCCGCGACCAGCGGCTGGCGGGTGCCGACCTCGCCGTTGGCGCTCTGCAGGACCGCCACCGCGACACCCACCTCGCCGACGCCGTCGGCCCATGCCTCGAGGTCGACTCTGCCGTCGCGGTCGACGGCGACGGGTGACGCCGCCGGGTCGACGAGCACCACCGACCGCTCGACCGCCGAAGCGAGCACCCGGTCGCCGACCCGGCGGCGGGCCCGACGCAGGCCGGCGAGCCCGACGGCGAGGGCGTCCTCCGCCGAGGCGTGGACCGAGAGCTCGTCGGGGCGCACTCCCACCGCGTCGGCCAGCACCTCTCGTGCGGTGTCGAGCAGCGCCCGGGCCCGGCGCCCCGGTGGGTGGCGCTGCGTGGAGTCGGCCCAGCCGAGCTCGGTCGCCGCCGCATGGAGCGTCGCGGCAGCGGCCGGGTGCAGCGGGCCACGGGAGGCCTCCAACAGGCCCGTCGACGACCTGCCGGAGGCACTGTTCAGGGAGGTCGGCACGGGTTAGACGCTAGCCCCCCTGCCCGCTCCGCAACCCGCCGGTGCAGTACTGTGACGAGCGTTCTCGATCTCCTCCGGACGAAGGGTGCACGGGGTGCCCGAGCAGGATCTACTCCCACCTCGCCG
>JBOFLR010000015.1:0-2361 GCA_051657965.1 Dermatophilaceae bacterium | reverse complement strand
GTGCGGCTCGAGGTCGAGGACGCCATGGACGACCACGTGCTCGACCTCATCGTGCGCGAGCTCGGCGTGGCGGCATCCGAGGTCTACCGGCTGCCGGCGCCGCTCGACCTGCGCGCGCTCGACCTCATCGCCGACCTCGAGCGCTCCGACCTGCACTTCGAGTCGTTCGTGCCCCGCACCAACGCCGACCTCGCCCCCACGGAGAGCGCCAACGCCCGCGACATCCTCGCCGCCATCCGCAAGCAGGACGTGCTGCTGCAGCACCCGTACGACTCGTTCTCGACCTCGGTGCAGCTGCTGCTCGAGCAAGCCGCGGCCGACCCGCGGGTGCTCGCCATCAAGCAGACCCTCTACCGCACCAGCGGCGACAGCCCGGTCATCGACGCCCTGATCGATGCCGCCGAGGCCGGAAAGCAGGTGCTCGCGGTGGTCGAGATCAAGGCGCGCTTCGACGAGGAGAACAACATCTCCTGGGCGCGCAAGCTCGAGCGGGCGGGGGTGCACGTCGTCTACGGCATCGTGGGCCTGAAGACGCACGCGAAGCTCAGTCTCGTCATCCGGCAGGAGGCGGAGGGGCTGAAGCGCTACTGCCACGTCGGCACCGGCAACTACAACCCGAAGACGGCCCGCCTCTATGAGGACCTCGGCCTGCTCACCGACGACCCCCAGGTCGGCGAGGACCTCTCCCGCCTGTTCAACCAGCTCTCCGGCATCGCGCCGCGCAGCAAGTTCCGCCGGCTGCTGGTCGCTCCGCGGTCGGTGCGGTCGGGGTTGATCGGACACATCAAGAACGAGATCGCGTACGAGCGTGCCGAACCCGGCTCCGGGCACATCGCGCTCAAGGTCAACTCGATCGTCGACGAACAGCTCATCGACGCGCTCTACCGGGCCTCGCAGGCGGGGGTACGCGTGCAGCTGTGGGTCAGGGGCATCTGCGCGGTGCGACCGGGTGTGCCGGGGCTGTCCGAGACGATCGAGGTGCGCAGTGTGCTCGGCCGGTTCCTGGAACACTCGCGGGTGTTCTGGTTCGGTGGCGGCGGCGAGCCCGTGGTCTACATCGGCAGCGCGGACCTCATGCACCGCAACCTCGACCGCCGGGTCGAGGCCCTGGTGCGGCTCACCGACCCGCGCCACGTCGACGACCTCCGCTCGTTGCTCGCGCGCGGCATGGACGACCAGTACGCGCACTGGCGGTTAGGCTCCGACGGCCGGTGGACCCGTGCGCACGTGGCCGACGACGGCACGCCGCTGGCCGATCTGCAGACCGCGCTGATCGAGATGCACGCCAAACGCCGTCGCAAGGCCCGGCGGCGCTGAGCGACAGCGTTTCTCGGATGACGAGATGCCTCCTTCCGCACCCGCTGCGTGCGCTCTGCCCCGCTGCATCCGCCGGGCCCACTTGGCCTGCTGCATCCGCCGGGTTCGCTGCGTCTGCCGCACCGGCGGCGCTCACTGCATCCGCCGCTCCAGCGTCGTCGACGGGCCTGACGTGGTGAGCATCCTCGCCGCCGGCACGGTGCCGTGGCGGGTACGTGGCGACACGCTGGAGGTCGCGCTCGTGCACCGGCCGCGGTACGACGACTGGGCCTGGCCCAAGGGCAAGCTCGAGCCGGGCGAGGCGTGGGCAGCTGCCGCGGCACGCGAGACGGCGGAGGAGACCGGCCATACGGTGCGCCTGGGGCCTCCGCTGCCCGAGGCGCGCTACCCGGTGGTCGGCCGCAGCGGCAGCCCGCACGACAAGGTGGTGCGCTACTGGTGCGCCGAGGTCGTCGGCGGGGCGGGCGAGTTCGACCACGAGGTCGACGAGGTGGCCTGGCTCGGCGCAGCGGCCGCTTACGACCGGCTCGACTACGCGCGCGACCGCGCGCAGCTGCTCGCCGTCGTGCGCCGGCACCGGACCGGGCGGCTCGCCACCTGGCCGCTCGTGCTCGTACGGCACGCCCATGCGGTGGCTCGTGGTGCCTGGTCCCGCGACGACGGCCTCCGCCCACTCGACCGCCCCGGCCGCCAGCGCGCGAAGGCCCTGGCGCCACTCCTCGCCGCGTACGGCGTCTCGCGGCTGGTCAGCTCGCCGGCCGAGCGCTGCCTCGCCACCCTCGCGCCGTACGCCACGTCATCCGGATGCCGGGTGCGCACCCGGGTGGGCCTGTCCGAGTCCGGATCGCTCGCCGAACCGGACGCACCCGGACGGCACCTGCTGCGGCTGCTCGACCGCGGCGAACCGGCCGCGCTGTGCACGCACGGGCCGGTGCTGCCCGCACTGTTCGACGCGCTCGACCCGCTTCTCGCCGGGCTAGCACCGGCCGACGCCGAGCACACCGATGCCGCCCGCCGGGCGCGGCTGGTCAAGGGCGAGGCGCT
>JBOFLR010000014.1:0-2156 GCA_051657965.1 Dermatophilaceae bacterium | reverse complement strand
CGTTCGGCGCGTGAGGAAATGGAAACCGTGCGGACCATGCGGACCTCCGAATTCCGCGGAATCAGGGGCATCCCGCTCACGCAGGACGCTATACCGCCATGAGTCGACGACAACACCCTGACTCGACGGGATGCCGCTGACCCCGCAAACCCACGACGACACGCGGTCGCGCCACCGCCGCTCTGCCCCTTCCCATACAGACCCATGCGGCCGCACGCATCGCGCCACTGCGGCACGACCCGTGCCCTGCGCCCCGGCGAGCCACGCGCGGGCGGCCCCCCGAGGGGTGGCCGCCCGCGTCCGAAGCCCGTCACCGGGCCGATTCGCTGCCTCGCGCCGCGTCAGTGCTGGTGACCGCCCGACCCGGTCGCGACCAGCGCGGTGGGCGCGGCGGGGAGCGCCACCGACCGGACGACCTTCCCGCGCTCGAGATCGACCCTGACCACGCGCTGGGTGGCCGGATCGGTCACGACCGCCTCATGACCGACGACCGTCATCACCGGCCGGGGCGTCGTGTACTCGGCCGGTCGCGTCCACGCGGGTACGGCGGCGACGGAGGACTCGACCTCGCCGGTCTCCGGATCGACGACATGCACCTTGCCGTCGGTGCCGAGCACCACGACGTCGCCGTGCTCGTCGCGGGTGAACGAGCCGTAGGCCTGACCGAGGTCGACGACCTTCGTGGCCCCGGTCGCGGTGTCGGCCAGCAGCATCTCGGTCTCGGTGTAGTTGCCGGCGAGCACCGTCGACTCCTCCGAACCGGCCAGGGTACCGACCTGCCCGTCGACGTCGGCGGGCTCGGCGATCTTGCCGGCCTTGCCGTCCCGGTAGGTGAAGATGCCGTCCTCGCAGCCGAATGCGACCAGGCCGTCGGCGCCGTGCGCCTCACCGTGCAGACCCGGGCAGGTGTCCCAGCGCTGCGCGATCCGCCCCTGCTCCGTCATCCGCGCCACGCCGACCCGGCTCGTCGAGCCCTCGGCGGGCACGCTGACGAGGTAGCCCCTCGTCAGTGGAACAGCGACGCCGTGATGCGGTCCGTGCGGTGCGAATACCCGTGTCTCGAGGACCGGGGAGTCGAGTTGGTCGTCGTCGACGACCGTGACCGTGCCCGTGCCGTCGTCGAACACCGCCGTACGCCCGTGCTCGCCGTTGACGTGCGCCGGCTTCAGGCCGGGGATGACGCCGCGCTCCATCGCGGGCCGGCGCTCGGCTCCGCGGGCCTGCGGGTCGCCGGTGTCGAGCACTCGGACCGTCCCGGTGGCGCTCGGGGTGAGGAAGACGTGACGCCCGTCGCCACTCGTCGACAGACCGGGGCGCGCCGGGAGGTCGAACGAACCCAAGGTCGCGAGGGTGCGGGCGTCGAGGACGAGGGCGCCGGTGTCGTGCGCGACCACCAGTCGCGGTCGTTCGGCCTGTCCCGCAGACGCGCTGCCGGATGGTGCTGCTGCGGCGGCACCCGGTGCGAGCAGGGTAGTGGTGAGCGCAGCAGCGCCACCGAGAGCGAGGACGCGACGGGACAGTGGGCGATGGATATGGACCATGCCCGCCACCGTAACGAGAACGGTTCTCATTCGCAATTTGACCGAGCGCCTGGTCTGGCGGTTCGGCGCCGGGACCCGGCCGCAGAGGCCGCTCACGGCGGCGCAAGATCTCGCCTAGCGACGTCCGAGGCCCCTCACGATCGTGGTGTGACGCCGCCTACCGCGACCGCTCCTGGCGAGGACCCGCCACCCAACCCCACCGTAGGTGCCGTCGACGACGAGATCGGCTCGCTCCCAGGGGCGTTCGGCGTCGAGGAAGGGCCGCTCGTGGGTCATCCACTCGTCCCAGAACGCCTCGGCCTCGGCGGCCGACCGCCCGGCCTCGACGTCACGCGCGATGCCGCGGCGGCGAGCCTGCGCGTCATCCGACTGCATCCAGATCACCAGGTCGGCACGCGGAACCAGCTCGTGCCGCGCGGCACCCACCCCCTCGACGACGAGCGGGCGACGGCCGGATGCCGCGACGGCGCCGTCGCGACCCCGCGCCACCCAGCCGGGCGGCCGGTAGGTGACGTCGACTCCGTGCGACCACGGCTCGAGGACCCCGTCGGCCAGCTCGGCGACCCAGTCGGTGGGATGCAGGTGCCACGCGATGTCGTCGGTAGCGACGATGTC
>JBOFLR010000013.1:0-1956 GCA_051657965.1 Dermatophilaceae bacterium | reverse complement strand
GTGCTCCTTGGTGATCGAGCCGAGGACCGTCTCGTCCATGTGGCCGGCGTTGTTGACGAGCACGTCGAAGGTGTCCCGGCCCCACGTGCCGCGGAGGGTCCCGACGACGGTGTCGACGAACGCCGGGAAGGAGTCGTGATCGCTCGTGTCGAGGCGGAGCGCCACGGCGACGCGGCCGAGTCGCTCGACCTCGGCCACGACGGCGCTCGCCTCGGCCTGGTCCGAGCGCCAGGTGAGGAGGATGTCGGTCCCGTCGGCCGCGAGCGCGAGCACCTCCTCTCGACCGAGGCCGCGGTTCCCTCCGGTGACGAGGGCGATGCGCTGGGTGGAAGGGGTGCTGGTGTTCGTTGTCATGGCTTCACGGTGCGATGTGCCGGGCCGCGGATGAAGGCCGCACCGATCCGGGGACGACTCGTCCGCGGCTCCGGAATGCCGCACGTGCTCAGTCGACCCGGGTTCGCAGCCGGCGCCAGTGCGTGACGTCGCAGGCCTGCTCGATCATCCCGTAGGGGTAGGGCGGCAGGCCCGGCGCGGACACGGCGGTGAGCTGGTCGTGCTCGGCCTGGCTGAGCTCGAACTCCACGGCGTGGAGGCTGCTGCGCAACTGCGCCACCGTGCGGGCTCCGAGCAGGACCGATGCGACGCCGGGACGTCCGAGCAGCCAGGCGATCGCCACCTGGCCCATCGGTCGCTGATGTCGCTCGGCGATCTCGGCGACCGCGTCGAGCACCGCCCAGGTGCGGTCGGTGTCACGGACGTCATAGGCCTCGACTCCACGCCCGGGGTCCTCACCGAGCCTGGTGGCTCCGGTCGGCCGGCGGTCGCGGTGGTATTTCCCGGTCAGCCAGCCGCCGCCCAACGGCGACCACGGCGTCAGGGCCACCTCTTCCTCCAGACAACAGGGCAGCACCTCGAGCTCGATGCCGCGATCCAGCAGGTTGTACTGCGGCTGGATCACGCCGGGTACGACGTACCCGCCCAGCCGCGCGGTGGTCAGAATCCGCTGCAGCTGCCAGCCGGTGACGTTGGACCACCCGACGTGATGGATCTTGCCGGCGCGCACTTGAGCGGTGAGCGTGTCCAAGGTCTGCTCGACCGGCGTGTCAGGGTCCCAGCCATGCACGAGGTACAGGTCGACGGCGTCGGTGCCGAGCCGGGCGAGGCTGGCATCGAGCGAGCGGACCAGCGACCTGCGGGACCCGCCCGGTGAGCCGGCCGGCGAAGCGAAGCGGCCCTTGGTCGCGACGATCACGGACGGGTTCCGCTCGGCTAGCCATCGCCCGACGATCCGCTCGGACTGCCCGGCGCCGTACACGTCGGCCGTGTCGACGAGCGTGCCGCCTGCCGCGACGAAGGCGTCGAGCTGGGCGAAGGCCTCGCCCTCGTCGGTCTCGGCGCCGAAGGTCATCGTTCCGAGCGCCAGCCGGGAGACGAACGGCCCGCCCGCGCCGAGCTGGGCGTGCGGCATCCGGTCGGAGGTTGTCGGCGGTGTGCTGGTGGCACCGGGCGTCGGTGGTGTGTCCATGGCACCATCCCAGTCGTTCGAGCGCGCTCGAGGTCAAGTCCTCGTCCGGCGCGGTGGGGGACGGACCGAGCCAGGTCTGCGGCGGCCAGGTCGAGGGCACTGGCTATGGTCGGCTCCATGGCACAGGTGCTGCACCTCATCGGGCCCGTGCTGGTCGGTCCGGACGACGTGCGCCCCGAGGCGTGGGTCCTCCCCACCGGAGGTGGGGCCCGGGGTGGCCGGGTCACCTACGCCGCGCCCGGCGCCGGCCACGAGGTCACCGACGTCGCCGGCTGGGTGCTCCCCGGCCTGGTCGACCGCGACGCCGGCACGCTCCTCATCCGGGATGCCGGCTCGCCGTCCGACACCCGCTGGATCGACGACCGCGAGGACCTGCCCCGCGTCATCCGCGCCGGCCGGCACATCGCCCGCACCCGGCGCTACATCCGGAA
>JBOFLR010000012.1:0-2153 GCA_051657965.1 Dermatophilaceae bacterium | reverse complement strand
AGCGTCTCGTCGAGGAAGCGCAGCATCGCCGCCTCGTTCAGGATCGCCTTGGTCTGCTGGTAGAGGAAGGACTTGTTGGCGCTGCCGCCGCCCTTGGCCATGAAGAGGAGCTTGTAGGTCGTCTCGTGGCCGGGCTCGGTGTCGGCGTACAGCTCGACCTGCGCCGGCAGGTTCGAGCCGGTGTTGCGCTCGTCCCACATGGTCACGGGCGCCAGCTGCGAGTAGCGCAGGTTGAGCCGGGTGTACGCGTCGTAGACGCCGCGGCTGACCGCCTCCTCGTCGCGGCCCTCCGTGAGCACGTGCCGCCCGCGTTTGCCCATGACGATCGCGGTGCCGGTGTCCTGGCACATCGGCAGTACCCCACCGGCAGCGATGTTGGCGTTCTTCAGCAGGTCGAGGGCGACGAACCGGTCGTTGGCGCTGGCCTCCGGGTCGTCGAGGATGCCGCGCAGCTGGGCGAGGTGAGCCGGCCGGAGGTAGTGGGCGATGTCGTGCATCGCGGTCTCGGTGAGCAGCCGCAGCGCCTCGGGCGCCACCTGCAGGAACCGGCGGCCGCCGGGCCCGTCCAGCACGTCCACGCCGTCGGTGGTGACCAGCCGGTACGGCGTCTCGTCGGTGCCGAGGGGAAGCAGGTCGGAGTAGAGGAACTCGCTCACCCGATCTCCTCCCGGCTCGGCGCGTAGGCCCCGGCCCGCTGCACGGTGACCCCGCTCGTGGCGAGCGCGCGCCCTACCGCCGGTGCGACGTGGTCGTGGTCGGCGGCCCGCAGCCGCGCCCGGGCGGCATCGCCGCCGACCAGGCCGGCGTCGAGCAGCCCGGAGACCAGGCCCGCCATGAAGGAGTCGCCGGCGCCGACGGTGTCGACGACCTCGCGGGACCGGGCGGCATCCACCCCGAGTCGTCCGTCGGCCGTGCGCCAGGTGACCCCGTTCGAGCCGAGGGTGACGACCACCAGTGCCGCGCCGAGCACTGACCAGTGCTCCATCACCTGCTCCGGGGACCGGCCGGGGTAGAGCCAGAGCAGGTCGTCGGAGGAGCACTTGACGACGTCGGAGAGGGCGACCAACTCCTCCACGCGCGGCCGCACGTCATCCGCCGCGCCCATGATGCTCGGGCGCACGTTGGGGTCGTAGCTCACCGTGGCCGTGTCGCGCCCGCGGCGCAGCACCTCGGTGACGTTGGCCGCGCCGGGACGCAGCGTGGTGGCGATCGACCCGACGTGGAGGTGGCCGGTGTGCTCGGGGAGTTGGACCGGTGGGAGCTCCCAGTGCAGGTCGAACACGTACGTGGCGGCACCCCCGGCATCGACGGTCGCCTGCGCCGTAGAGGTCGGGTGGGCGTCGTCGACGGCGCCGGGCAGCAGCCGCACACCGCCGCGCTCGACATGGTCGATACACCGCCGACCCCGGTCGTCGTCACCTACGACGGTGGCGAAGTGGGTGTCGTGGCCGAGGCGGGCCAGGCCGAGGGCGACGTTCGCGGGCGACCCGCCGACGTGCTCGGCCGTGCGGCCGTCCGGGGTGTGGACGATGTCGACCAGTAGCTCGCCGACGACGACCACCGCCGGATTCGCCGCTGGGATGGGCAGACTCATGCAGGTGAGGTCTCTCTCGTGCGGGGCTCGGCCGTCCGGGCTGCTCGAACCCTATCTCCGGGGGCGATCGGGTGTCCGGCGCCTCCGTCGGCGACCATGGAGGCGTGACCACGCCCGCTCCCACCCGAAGCCGGTACTCGCTCGGGTCCGCGAAGAACCTCGTCTACTCGATGCTCGCCGTCGTGGGCATGACCGCCGTGCTGGTCCTCGTCGTGCCGCGGGTCAACTCGGTGAGCGGCCCACCGGTCGACGTGGCCGCCACCGCCGCGCAGGTGCAGCGCGACACCGGATGGCCCATCGTCGCCGCCGCGGGCCTGCCCGACGGGTGGCGCGAGACGTCGGCGCGCTACTCCCGCACCTCGGAGGACGTGATGGCCTGGCACGCCGGCTACCAGACCCCGGAGGGCACGTATGTCGCCGTGGAGCAGGCGCTGGACCCGCCGCGCGGATGGGTGACGGCACAGACCAACCGGTCGCCGCGGGAGGGCACCGTCGAGATCGCAGGACGCACGTGGGTCAAGCTCGTGCGCGACACGAAGACCCAGAACAGCCTGGTCGC
>JBOFLR010000011.1:0-18684 GCA_051657965.1 Dermatophilaceae bacterium | reverse complement strand
GCGCGATGGCGGGCCACTCCCCCGCGCCGACGGTCGCCGCCGTGACTCGACGGATGGGCGAGCTCGGCGGGGTCACGACGATGCTGCCCACGGATGACGCCCAGTGGGTGGGCGCCGAGCTCACCCGCCGCTTCGGGCTGCCGCTGTGGTCCTTCGCCCTCTCGGCGACCGACGCCAACCGGTGGGCGGTGCGGCTCGCCCGGCTCGCGACCGGGCGGCCGAAGGTCCTCGTGTTCGCGTACTGCTACCACGGCTCGGTCGACGAGACCTTCGCCCTCCCCGGTCCGGACGGGAAGGCGCAGTCCCGCCCGGGGAACGTCGCCCCTCCGGTGGCACTCGACCTCACGACCCGGGTCGCCACGTGGAACGACCTGGCCTCTGTCGAGCGCGAGCTCGCACACGGCGATGTCGCAGCGGTGCTCACCGAGCCCGCGCTGACGAACATCGGCATCGTGCTGCCGGAGCCGGGCTTCCTCGAGGGCCTGCGCGACCTCGCCACGCGGTACGGGTCGCTACTGATGATCGACGAGACGCACACGTTCTCGGCCGGGTGGGGCGGCGCGACCCGCGAGTGGGGGCTCCGCCCGGACGTGTTCGTCGTCGGCAAGTCGATCGGTGGCGGCATCCCGTGCGGGGCCTACGGGATCACCGACGAGGTCGCGCGGTCGGTCACGCGGTTCACGGATGCCGGCACCGCCGACATCGTGGACGTGGGCGGGGTGGGCGGCACCCTCGCCGGCAACGCGCTCTCGACGGCCGCGATGCGGGCCACGCTCGGGGAGGTGCTCACCGAGGACGCCTTCGCCCACATGACAGCGCTGGCCGAGGCGTTCGAGGCCGGGGTGCAGGCGACCCTCGACGAGTACGACGTGCCGTGGTCGGTGAGCCGGCTGGGAGCCCGGGCGGAGTACCGGTTCGCCCGGCCGGCGCCGCGCACCGGCGAGGAGTCGGCGGCGGCCCACGACGACGACCTCGACGCCTACCTGCACCTCGCGACGTGCAACCGCGGCATCCTCATGACGCCGTTCCACAACATGGCCCTGATGTGCCCCGACTCCACGCGGGCCGACGTCGACCGGCACACCGAGGTCTTCCGCGAGGTGGTCGGCGCGCTCTACGCCTGACCGACCTCCGCTCGGCGCCGCGCCTGCGCGTCCGGGGAGGGGTGGGCCCGGACGACGAGGTATGCCACGTCGAGGTCGATGGCGTCGGTCGCGGGGTCGACGACCCCGGCGGTGTCGACGAGGTGGTCGCGCACGAGCGCTCGCAGGGCGGGCGCGTCATCCCCGACGGTCCGGGCCGCGGCCACGTGTCCGGGCGAGCTGGTGAACAGCAGGTCGGTGGCCGCCTGCGCCGACGGGAACCGCCAGGGCAGCGTGCGGTGCTCGACGTCGACCCGCACGAACCCCGCCTCGGTGCACCAGGTGGTGACCTGCTCCGGGTCTCCCCACCGGATCCACGCGGCGACCGCCGCCTGCGCGGGTGCCGGCAGCATCGTGGTCATCCGCCGGCTCATCGACGCGATGTAGCCGTCCGGGTGCCACGTGCTCGCGACGAGCACCCCGTCGGGCCGGAGGACGTCTCGTGCGGCGCGCAGCACCCCGACCGGGTCGGCCGCGAAGATCAGCCCGAAGGAGGAGGTGACCGCGGTGAACCGCCGCCCGAGCGTGGGGACATCGTCCATCGCGAGCACGTGCCACTCGACGTCGAGACCCTCCTCCTCGCCGCGCCGCCGGCCCTGCTCGACCAGTCCGGGGGCGATGTCGGTGGCGACGACGTCGTGCCCCGCACGGGCGAGCGCATGGGCGACCGAACCGGTGCCGGCGGCGACGTCGACCACCGGTCCCCTTGGTGGACGGGGCACGGCGGCGGCGACATCCTCCGCCGCCGGGGCGAGCACGGCGGCGAAGGTCGGGTAGTCGCCGCCGTCCCACATCGCCGCCACGGCCGCACGGGTCTCAGGGTCCATGACCCGAGCCTAGGCGAGAACAGTTCTCAGGTGAGGGGGTCGCGACGGAGGGCGCCGAGCGCGTGGTGTCGCCCGTGCGGCGCCGGGCCTCGGCGACACCGTCGACTCTGGCGAATGACGCGAGGGAGGCGGGACAGGCCACGGTCGCCAGCGGCCGTCCAGGACGGTGGGTCGGCTACCGTCCCGGAGGACTGGCTGACGCCAGGTCGAGGCGCATCAGGTCGTCAGCTGGGCGGAATCCGACCGACCGGTAGAGCGGCAGCGACACCTCGCTGGGGTTGAGCACCACCCGCACCAGGCCCTCATCGCGGCACCAGCCGAGCATGGCGTCCATGAGCAGCCGGCCGACCCCACGGCCACGGTGAGCCGGCTCGACCCAGACGTTCGCGATGTACGCCCACCGGGTGTCCGGCTGCCCGGGCCGCGGCATCCGGTCGAATACCTGAGCATTGGCCATGCCGACCGGCCGGCCGGCACCGGTCCGGGCGACCCATCCGTGGCGCGCCCCGCCCTGGTCGTGCCACCAGGCCGCGAGCCGATCGGCGAACCCGTCCTCGGCGGCGTCGGATTGCTCGCGCATCCACGCACTGCGCATCACCGCGAGCTCGGCCAGGTGGGCGGGTCGCGACGGGTCGTGCGGCTGGACGCGGTAGCGAACGGATTCGCCCATCCAGCCACCGGAGGGGCGCGCGGTGGTGCTGCCGTCAGTGGACATGCTCGGTCATCGCGTCGCGGCCGGCGCCGAGGACGGTGAGCGGTAACAGGGTCTTGCCGGTGGGCCCGACCTCGATCTCGGTGCCCATCTGGGGGCATACGCCGCAGTCGAAGCACGGCGTCCAGCGGCAGTCCTCGACCTCGGTCTCGTCGAGGGCGTCGAGCCAGTCCTGCCAGAGCCAGTCCTTGTCGAGGCCGGAGTCGATGTGGTCCCACGGCAGGACCTCGCTCTCGCCGCGCTCGCGGGTGGTGTACCAGGCCACGTCGACGCCGAGCGGCGGGAGCGCGCGGTGGGCGGCCGTCATCCACCGCTCGTAGGAGAAGTGCTCGCTCCAGCCGTCGAAGCGGGCGCCGTCGCGCCAGACCTCCTCGATCACCCGGCCGACCCGGCGGTCGCCGCGGGAGAGCAGCCCCTCGACCACACCGGGCTTGCCGTCGTGGTACCTGAACCCGATGGCGGAGCCATAACGGCGGTCGGAGCGCAGGGCCTCGCGCAGCTTCGCGAGCCGGGCATCGGTCTCGTCGGCGCCGAGCTGGGCGGCCCACTGGAACGGGGTGTGCGGCTTGGGCACGAAGCCGCCGATCGAGACGGTGCACCGGATGTCGCGCCGCCCGCTGACCTCACGGCCGGTCTCGATGACCCGCTTGGCGAGCTCGGCGATCTGGAGGACGTCGTCGTCGGTCTCGGTGGGCAGCCCGCACATGAAGTAGAGCTTCACCTGCCGCCAGCCGGCGCCGTAGGCGGCCGAGACGGTGCGGATGAGGTCCTCCTCGCTGACCATCTTGTTGATGACCTTGCGGATCCGCTCGGACCCGCCCTCGGGCGCGAAGGTCAGGCCCGACCGGCGGCCGTTCCGGGTCAGCTCGTTGGCGAGGTCGATGTTGAAGGCGTCGACACGCGTGGACGGCAGCGAGAGACCGGTGTTCGTGCCCTCGTAGCGGTCGGCGAGCCCCTTGGTGACGTCGGCGATCTCGGAGTGGTCGGCGCTGGAGAGCGACAGCAGCCCGACCTCCTCGAAACCCGTTGCGGCGAGCCCGCGCTCGACCATCTCGCCGATGCCGGTGATGGACCGCTCGCGCACCGGGCGGGTGATCATCCCGGCCTGGCAGAAGCGGCAGCCGCGGGTGCAGCCGCGGAAGATCTCGACCGACATCCGCTCGTGCACCGACTCCGCGAGCGGCACGAGCGGCTGCTTCGGGTACGGCCAGGCGTCGAGGTCCACGACGGTGTGTTTCGACACCCGCCAGGGCACGCCGGGCCGGTTCGGCGCGACCCGCTGGATGCGCCCGTCGGGCAGGTAGGTGACGTCGTAGAACGCCGGCACGTACACGCCGCCGGTGCGGGCGAGCCGCATCAGCAGCTCCTCGCGGCCGCCGAGGCGCCCCTCGCGCTTCCACTCCCCCACGAGATCGGTGATGGCGAGCACGGCCTCCTCGCCGTCGCCGACGACGGCGCAGTCGACGAAGTCGGCGACCGGCTCGGGGTTGAACGCCGCGTGCCCGCCGGCGACGACGAGCGGGTGGCTCTCGTCGCGGTCGCGGGCGTGCAGCGGGATACCGGCGAGGTCGAGCGCGGTGAGCATGTTCGTATAGCCGAGCTCGGTGGCGAAGGACAGCCCGAACAGGTCGAAGTCGCCGACCGGCCGGTGGGCGTCGACGGTGAACTGCGGCACGCCGTGCTCGCGCATGAGCACCTCGAGGTCGGGCCACACCGCGTAAGTGCGCTCGGCGAGGGCGTCGGCCCGCTCGTTGAGCACCTCGTAGAGGATCATCACGCCCTGGTTCGGCACGCCCACCTCGTAGGCGTCGGGGTACATCAGCGCCCACCGCACCGTGGCGTCGCCGCCGACGTCCCACGCCTTGACGGTGGAGTTCAGCTCGCCGCCGACGTACTGGATCGGCTTGGTCACCTGCTCGAGCAGCGGCTCGAGGCGGGGAAAGACGGACTGACCGGGCACCGGTCAAGGGTAGGTGGCCGCCTCGAGCGGCCCAAACCGGATGACGCCCGCCGATGCGCGGGTGCCCGGCGCCGTGCTTGGCTGGGGCCATGAGCGCCGCGCAGCAGGTGGACCTCGTCGTCGTCGGCCTCGGCCCGGGCGGTGAGCACCTCGCCGCCGAGGCGGCCCGCGCGGGCCTGCGGGTCGTGGGCGTCGACGAGCGACTGGTCGGCGGTGAGTGCCCGTACTTCGGCTGCATCCCGTCCAAGATGGTGATCCGCGCGGCCGACGCCCTCGCCGAAGCCCGGCGGGTCGGCGGTCTCGCGGGTGCCGCCGAGGTACGGCCCGACTGGACGCCGGTCCATGCCCGGATCCGCGACGAGGCGACCACCGACTGGGACGACGCGGTCGCGGTGCAACGACTGGAGAAGGCGGGGGTGCGCTTCGTCCGTGGGCATGCGCGGCTCGCGGGCACCGGCGTGGTGGAGGTCGCCGGTCAGCGGTTCGAGGCCGCTCGCGGGGTCGTGCTCAACACCGGCACCTCCCCCGCCGTGCCGCCGATCGCGGGGCTGGCGGACACCCCGTTCTGGACCAACCGCGACATCCTCCGCGCGAGCGAGCTGCCGGACTCGCTCGTCGTCATCGGCGGTGGGGCGATCGGGGCCGAGCTGGCACAGGCCGTCGCCCGCTTCGGCACCGAGGTGACGGTGGTCGAGGGCGCCGAGCGCATCCTCGCCCTCGAGGAGCCGGAGGCCTCGGCGGTCGTGGCGCGGGCATTCGCCGCCGAGGGCGTCCGGGTGCTCACCGGCACCCGGGCCGAGTCGGTGAGTCACACCGACGGCCGCTTCACCGTGCGCGTCGCCGACGCCGGTGGCGCCCCGCTCGACCTCGACGCCGACCGGGTGCTCGTCGCCGCAGGGCGGCAGCCCAACCTCGCCGACGTCGGCCTGGAGACGGTCGGGCTGGACCCGTCTGCCCGCTCGGTCGAGACCGACGAGTGGATGCGCGCCGGGGAGCGGCTCTGGGCGATCGGCGACATCGCCGGCCACGGCCAGTGGACGCACATGTCGATGTACCAGGCCGGCATCGCGCTGCGCGACATCACCGGGAGCGGGGGCGAGCCGGCCGGCTACCACGCGGTGCCGCGGGTCACCTTCACCGACCCGGAGGTCGGGGCCGTGGGGATGACGGAGCGCCAGGCCCGCGACGCCGGCCTGGACGTGCGGGTGGGTACCTCGCCGCTCGGTGACTCGACCCGCGGCTGGATCGCCCGTGCCGACGGTGTGGTCAAGGTCGTCGAGGACCGCGCCGCCGGTCACCTGGTCGGCGCGACCGCGGTCGGCCCGGCCGGCGGCGAGGTCGTCGGACTGCTCGTCACGGCGGTGCACGCGCGGGTGCAGACGGCTGTGCTGCGCGAGATGGTGCTCGCCTACCCGACGTTCCACCGGGCCGTCGGGTCGGCCCTCGCGGCCTTGGACGGATGACGACCCTCGCCGCTCGCGAGCGCGTGGCCGCCGCGCTGGCGGCCCAGCCCCGCGAGCGGTACCTGCCGGAGGACCAGCGGGCGAACGCGGGGTACGACGGGCCCCTCTCCGTCGGGCACGGCCAGACGAACAGCCAGCCCCGCACGGTCGTGTCCATGCTCGAGCCTCGGTGCGGCCCGCGGGGTGCTCGGCGCGCCCGACGAGGCGCCGTTCGACCGCGTGCTCGTCTCGGCGATGGCGACCCGGCTACCCGAGCCGCTGCTCGCCCAGCTGGTGCCCGGCGGGGTGCTCGTCGTCCCCGTCTCCGGCCGGATGCTGCGCGTGGTGCGCGGGTCGTCATCCGACTCCGGTGCGGATGACGACCCACACCGGAGCGAGTCGAGGCTCACCGTCACCGAGCACGGCCGGTACCGGTTCTCGTCCCCCTCGTCGGCGGCTGAGCGTCAGGAGGTGTAATGGGCGTCGAGCAGGCCCTTGTACTTGTCCGCGACGACCTTGCGCTTGAGCTTGAGGCTGGGGGTGAGCTCGCCGTCCTCGACGGTGAGGTCGTGCTCGAGGATGGTGAACTTCTTGATCTGCTCCCAGCGGTTCAGCCCGGCGTTGAGCTCGTCGACGTATCCCTGCACCATGTCGCGGCAAGCCTGGGAGCCGACGACCTCGGAGTACGGTGCGCCCTCCATGCCATGGGCGGCCGCCCAGCCGGCGATGGCATCGGGGTCCAGGGTGATCAGGGCCGAGACGAAGTTGCGGTCCGCGCCGTAGACGACGAGCTGGCTCGCGTACGGGCACAGGCCCTTGAAGGTCGACTCGATGATCGAGGGTGCGACGTACTTGCCGCCGCTCGTCTTGAACAGGTCCTTCTTGCGGTCCGTGATCTTGAGGAACCCGCGCTCGTCGAGCTCGCCGATGTCACCGGTGTGGAGCCAGCCCTCGTCGTCGATGGTCTCGGTGGTCGCCTCGGGGTTGTTGTGGTAGCCCTCCATGTTGCCGGGGCCGCGCAGCAGCACCTCGCCGTCCTCGGCGATCCTGACCTCGGTGCCCGGCAGCGGCCACCCGACGGAGCCGTAGCGGTACGCGCCGGTGCGGTTGACGAACGACGCCGCGCTCGTCTCGGTCATGCCGTAGCCCTCGGCGATCTGCATCCCCATCGCGTCGAACCATCGCGCGACGTCCTGGTTCAGGGCTGCCGAGCCGGAGATGAAGAAGCGGATCCGGCCGCCGAAGCGCTGGCGGATCTTGGCGCCGACGAGCCGATCGGTGAGCGTGTGCTTGATCGCGAGCAGACCCGAGGGCTTGCGGCCCTGCTCCCGCAACAACGACACCTGCCGGCCGTTCTCGCTCGCCGCCAGGAACAGCTTGTGCTTCAGCCCTCCCTCCTCCTCCATCATCATCGAGATCCGGGCGTACGCCTTCTCGAAGATGCGTGGAGCGGCGCCCATGAAGGTGGGGTTCACGACGGCGAGGTTGTCGACGATCTTGTCGATGCGCCCGTCGATGGCGGTGGCGAAACCGATCTGCAGGGGCAGGGTGAGCAGGACCTTGCCGAAGACGTGGGCCAACGGCAGCCAGAGGTACTGGAGATCGTCAGCCGACAGGATGTTGATGGCGTCGGTGGCGGCACCTTCGTAGGTCCACGAGCTGTGCCGCAGGCGCACTCCCTTCGGCCGGCCGGTCGTGCCCGAGGTGTAGATGATGGTGGCGAGCTGGCCGGACTCGATCTTGTCGATGCGGGCGTCGATCGCGCCCGGGTCACCGGCGAGGTACTCACGACCGAGCCGGCGTACCTCGTCGAGGGTCAGCGTCCACTCGTCGGTGTCGACCTCGCCGTCGAACACCACGACCTTGCTCACGCCGGGGATGGCAGCCCGGATGGACCGGAGCTTCTCCAGCTGCTCGGCGTTCTCGGCGAACACGACCCGTGCTCCCGAGTCGGCCAGGATGTAGGCGACGTCGTCGGCGATGGTCGTGGGATAGATCGTCGTCGTGGCACCTCCGGAGACCATGATCGCCAGGTCGGCGAGCGCCCACTCGTAGCGAGTGCCGGAGGCGATGGCGACGCGGTCCTCGGGCTCGATACCCAGCGCGATCAGGCCGGCTCCGATGTCGCGCACGTCGGCGTCGAGCTCGCGCCAGGTGACCGTGACCCACGTGTCTCCGGACGGCCCGACCTCGGCGTACAGGAAGGCCGCGGTGTCGGGCGTGGCGGCGACCCGGTGGCGGAACAGGTGTCCGACGCTCTGTGCCTGTGAGTCAAGAGCGGTGTGGTCGACCGGCTCGTCCGCAGAAGTGGTGAGGTGTACTGCGCTGGCCATCGTGAGAGACCGTCCTCGTCGTTGGGGGCGTGCTGCGCGAATCCTGTCATAGCCCGGGCTGGTTCGGGTACGGAAGACTACGGCCTCGAGGCCGTCGTGACCGCAGTGAGATCTCCCCGGCTGGTGCGGCCGGACGTGCGCCGCGGCTCAGCCCCCGATCGGCGAGCACCGGTCGGCCGGGACGCGACGGTGGCCGTCATACCGGCACCACCCTGGCGAGCAGCTCCCGGCACTGGGCGACATCGCCGGCCATCGCCTCGATCAGCTCGTCGACGCTCTCGAACCGCCGTGTCGGGCGGATATGGGCGGTGAACTCGACCAGGACCGTCTCGTCGTAGAGGTCGAGGTCGTCCCGGTCGAGCACGTACGCCTCGACGGTGCGCCGGTCGTCGGTGTCGAACGTGGGGTTGGTGCCCACACTGACGGCTGCCGGCATGGTGCGGTCGGGAGCATCGGCCGGCAGGTCGAGGCGGGTCAGCCACCCGGCGTACACCCCCTCCCGAGGCACCAGTCCCTCCGAGTCGGCCGAGAGGTTCGCCGTGGGGTAGCCCAGGCCACGGCCACGGTGGTTGCCGTGGACCACGGTGCCCACCACCCGGTGCGGCCGCCCGAGGATGCGAGCCGCCTCGGCGACGTCACCGTCGCGGAGCAGCCGGCGCACCACCGTGGAGGAGAACCGCTCACCGTCGCCGACGTCGTCGAGCGCGATCACCTCGAAACCGAACTGCTCACCGAGGTCGGCGAGCGTCGAGACGTCGCCGGAGTTGCGGTAGCCGAACCGGGTGTCCATGCCGACCACCACCGCGCGGGCATCGAGGCCGCGCACGAAGACCGAGCGCACGAAGTCGTCGGGCGACTGCTGAGCGAAGTCGGTGGTGAAGTCGAGCACGAGCAGCCCGTCGACCTCGGTGGCCGCGATGAGGTCGTCTCGGATGCGGCCCGGGGCGATGAGCTCGGGAGCTCGTTCCGGATGCAGCGCCGCGACCGGGTGGGGCTCGAAGGTCACCGCCACCGCCGGCAGGCTGAGCCGCCGCCCGGCGTCGACCAGCGCGGCGAGCACCGCCTTGTGCCCTCGATGGACGCCGTCGAAGTTGCCCAGGCTGACCACGCACGGACGCAGGGCGGCGGGTGTCAGGGAGGCGTCGGACCAACGATGCACGGACCCCACTCTACGAACCGGCCGGGGCGAACACGACAAGGCTCCGAGCGGTGGGCAGATGCTCGTCGAGCAGGGCGACGAGCGTACCGGTGGGGCCGATGGCCGCGACCGGCTCGCTCCGTCCCGGCTCGGCCGACGCCAGCCGCCTGCCGACACCGAGGGCCCGCGCCTGACGCTCGTCGACCTCGCGCACCGGGAAGATGGTGCGCGCGGCATCCACGAGACGGACGACCGGCATCGCCTCTCCCCGGCGGGCGGTGAGCTCGTCGAGGCGGTGTGCGTCGGTCACGCGGAACCCCCCGACCCGGATGCGGCGAAGGGCGGTGAGGTGCCCCGCCGTGCCGAGGGCGGCACCGAGATCCCGGGCGAGAGCGCGTACGTAGGTGCCGGACGACACGGTGACGGCGACACCGACATCGAGAACCGGCGTGCCCTCGGCATCGGACTCCTGCACCGACCGGATGTCGAACCGCGACACGGTGATCGGACGGGCGTCCAGCTCGACGTCCTCGCCCGCGCGCACGCGGTGGTAGGCACGCCGCCCGTCGACCTTGATCGCGCTGACCGCACTCGGCACCTGCTCGAGATCCCCGGTGAGCCGGGCAGCCTCGCGTGCGACGTCATCCGGCCGGATGCCGCGTGCCCCCGGTGCGCTGGTGACCTCGCCGTCGGCATCGTCGGTGACCGAGCCCTGCCCGAGGCGGATCGTCGCGGTGTACTCCTTGTCGCAGCCGACGAGGTAGGTGAGCAGCCGCGTGGCGCGGCCGATGCCGAGCACCAGGAGGCCGGTGGCCATCGGGTCGAGCGTGCCGGCATGGCCGACCTTGCGGGTGTGGCAGAGCCCGCGGGACCGGGCGACGACATCGTGACTGGTCCACCCCGCCGGCTTGTCGACCAGCAGCAGACCGTCGGCGGCCGGCTCCCGCGGACCCGCGTCAGCGCTGTTCGGCACCGGGTCCGTCGTCGCCCTCGGTGCGCTCCACGCGATAGGGGTCGGCGTCTCCGGCGTGGACCGCGCCGGCGGCCACCTTCGCGACCTCGGCATCGCGCTCGCGGGCTTCGTCGAGGAGATGCTCGATCTGGGCGGCCGTCTCCGGCACCGCGTCGGCGATGAACTCCAGGGAGGGCGTGAGCCGGATGCCGAGCTGCTTGCCGACGAAGGACCGCAGCCGGCCCTTGTGCTCCTCGAGGATGCGGGCGGTGGTGTCGCGCTGGGCGTCGTCGCCGAACACGGTGTAGAAGAGCGAGGCGTGCTGGAGGTCGCCGGTGACTCGCACGTCGGTGACGGTGACGAACCCGAGGTCGGCGTCCTTGACGACCGCCTCGAGGTTCTCGGCCGTCAGCGTCTTGATGCGGTCGGCGATCTTGCGGGCGCGGGCCTCGTCGGCCATCGCACACCTCCTGCGACTCGTCGGGACGGGCGGACGTCTCCCACCCTAACGAGATGGTCTGACCGGTCGGGTAGGCGACTATGGTCGGTCGATAATCGTTCTCGATCAATGCGTGCGCTTCCGTCGAACTGCGGACGGGCACAGCACGACCAGGAGGTCAGCCGATGGTGGACGGCGACCCGAACCGCGCGCCCGAGCGGGTCCGGCTCGACGGAGTGCCCGAGACGATGCTGTGGACCCTGCACAACCGGGCCTCCATCGCACGGCGCACCGACACCCCGCTGCACGATCCCGACGCCGTGCGGATCATCGACGCCATCGACTACCCCTTCGCCGAGACGTTCGGCAAGCCGGACTCCAGCCACGCCTACCGCGCGCTCGTGTTCGACCGTGAGGTCGCCGCCCACCTGGCCGCCCATCCGGGATGCACGGTCGTGGAGCTCGCCGCGGGCCTGGAGACGCAGGCGCGCCGGCTCGACGACGGCATCGTCCGGTGGCTCGCGGTCGACCTGCCCGAGTCGGTCGCGGTCCGCGAGCGGTTCCTCCCGACCACCGCGCGGCACCGCAACCTCGCCCTGTCGGCGACGGACCTGCGGTGGGTCGACGAGGTCGACGTGAGCACCGGGCCACCGATCGTCACGGCCGGCGGGCTGCTGATGTACCTGCCCGAGGAGCAGGTGCGCGACCTCCTCGTCGGCATCGCCGAGCGCCTCCCGGGTGCGACGGTGGTGTTCGACGTCATCCCCCGGTGGCTCAGCCGCTGGACCCTGCGTGGCTACCGGAAGACCAAGCGCTACACCACCCCGCCGATGCCGTGGGGACTCGACGTCCGCGAGGCCCCGGCGCTGCTCGACTGGAGTTCGCGGTTCACCGCCCTCACCGAGCTGCACCCAGAACCGTTCGACCGGCTGGGCCGGGCCATCTCCCTGGCCTCCCGGTTGCCGGTGGTCGGCAGGCGACGACCGTCGATGTGGCGCCTGGACACCGCCTCCTGAGCACGTCGTACGGCGGTCGGCCCGGGTGGGCGGTCCGGGCGGTCGGCCCGGGTGGGCGGTCCGGGCGGTCGGCCCGAGTGGGCGGTCCTGAGCAGGGTATGAGACCGGCCGATCCAGACGAGGACGGTTACCATCGTGTCGTGACCGGTGCGCCGAGCGGGATCGCGAGGCTGCTCCGGGGTGCGCTCGCCACGACCCTTCTGGTCGTCGTCGGGTCCGCCGCGCACAGCGCGGCAGGTGGAGGTGGGCCGAGCCCGCTCGCGGCGGCCGCCCTCCTGGTCGTCACCGCACCGCTCGCGCGGCACGCCCTGCGAGTACGGCTCGAGCTGCCTCGCCTCCTCGCGGCTCTCACCGTGTCGCAGCTCGTGACGCATCTGGCGCTCGTCGTGGGCCATCACTCGTCGCTGTCCGGTGCACCGCACGCGCACGTCCCTGGCGCAGCGACCGGTTCTGGCTCGGCGACGGTCGCGACGGGGCTCACCTCAGCCGAGCTGCACCTCGACGGGCGGATGCTCGTCCTGCACGGCATGGCCACGGTGATGGCAGCGCTGCTGCTGCGCAACGGACCGGCTGTCGTCGACAGGGTCCTCGACCTCGTGCCGGCCGTGGGCGAAGCGGCCCACGTCGGGCAGCGTGGTTCGGCCGTGACCGGCGCGCTCGTCCACGACGGACCGGGTCGCACCGTGGTGCCGGTGGGGCTTCGCGGACCGCCGGTGGCGCGCGCCTGACCGGTCCGTTCCCGACCGGTCGGCTCAGCCCGCCACCCGTCCGGCCGAGGCCGGTCCCGCAATCATCCAGTTGGAGTCCCCCATGCACGTTTCGGTATCCGCGACCCGCCGGGTCGCCATCCTCACCGCCAGCGCCGGTCTCGCACTCGCCCTTGCCGGTTGCGGCTCGTCGACCGCGGAGTCCACCGCCGCGACGACGGCCGCCGGCACCCCGCTCGTCCTCGACGACGGGTGGGTCAAGGCCGTCGACGGCTCCGCCACACCGTCCGGCGGCGGCATGTCCCCGGCCGCCCCGACACCGTCCGGTACCGCTGCTCCGATGGAGGAGATGCCCGAGATGGAGCCGATGACCGCGATGTTCGGCACGCTGCGCAATTCCTCCGATCGGCCGGTGACCGTGACGGGCGGCTCGTCGCCGGCTGCCGGCCGGATCGAGCTGCACGAGACCGTGCCCCGTGCAGCGGGCGCCATGCAGATGCAGGAGAAGCGCGGCGGGTTCGTGGTGCCTCCCGGCGGGAGCTTCACCCTCGAGCCCGGCGCCGACCACGTCATGCTGATGGAGCTCGCCGGCTCGCTCGAGAACGGCGCCACGACCACAGTGAGCCTGACCACGTCGGCAGGTGAGGTCACCTTCACGGTCCCGGTGCGGGCATTCAGTGGCGCCGAGGAGTCCTACGAGCCGAGCCCGTCACCGTCGTGAGCAAGCCCGGCCGGGACCGTACCGTGCCACCGGCCCGCCGCGCGGTCCTGCTCTCCGGGCTGGCCGGTGCCGGGGCGGTCGCAGGTGCGGGCGTCATCGGTCGGGTGGTGACGAACGACGCCGGCTCGGACGACCCCGGCTCGAGAGCACCCACGAGCGGTTCCGCGGCCCATGCGACGATCGGCCCGTTCCGGCACGACCACCAGCACGGCATCCTCGACCCACCTCCGGCGTACGCGACGTTCGTCGCTCTCGACCTCGTCGAGGGTGCCGACCACGACGCGGTCCGTCGACTGCTCACGGTGTGGACCGAGGACATCGAGCGGATGACGAGTGGGCGTCCCGGGCTCACCGACCTCGAGCGCGAGCTCGCGTCCGTGCCCGCGTCCCTCACCGTGACGGTGGGCGTCGGTCCAGGCCTGGTGGCTGTCGTCGGGGCGGAGGCACCGGCCTGGCTGGCACCGCTGCCGGGTTTCGAGGTCGACGCGCTCGAGCCACGCTGGTGCGGCGGCGACCTCTTCCTCCAGGTGTGCGCCACCAGCCCGACCACCGTCGCGCACACCCACCGGCGACTGGTCACCGGCGCGGCCGGGCTCGCGAGCCCACGCTGGGTCCAACGTGGCTTTCGGGAGCCGCACCAGGGCCCGGGCGTGCCGATGCGCAACCTCTTCGGCCAGGTGGACGGAACCATCCAGCCGGACGTCGCCGGGGCGGATGCCGGGCTGCTGTGGAGCGGTGATGCAGCCCCGGCCTGGCTGCACCGGGGCAGCTCGGTCGTGGTCCGGCGGATCCGGATGGATCTCGACGCCTGGGACCGGGTCGACCGTGCCTCGCGGGAGAACGCCGTCGGACGCCGTCTCGATTCCGGCGGCCCGGTGACCGGCGGCGACGAGCTCGCCGCCCCTGACTTCGAAGCACGGGACGAGCTGGGCTTCACCCGGATCGATCTCGCGGCACACATCCGTCGGGCCCACGCCACGGCTCCACACGAACGGTTCCTGCGACGCCCGTACTCCTACGACGACGGAGCCGGGGCTGCCGGCGACAGCGGGCTGGTCTTCGTCGCGTACCAGGCCGATCCCCTTCGCCAGTTCGTGCCGGTGCAGCGCCGGCTCGCGGAACAGGACCTGATGAATCTGTGGGTCACGCCGGTGGGGTCGGCAGTCTTCGCCATCCTTCCAGGGCCGCGACCGGGTGAGATCCTCGGCGAGGCGATGCTGTCGTGAGGCCGAGCGGCTGACGAGGTCGTGCCCGCCACGCGGAAGCGGGCGGGCGGGCGCCATCCGTCTCGGATGACGCCCGCCCGCTCTGACGCTCAGGCCCGGGGCTTTTCTCGCATCTCGTAGGTGGCGATGAGGTCACCGATCTGGAGGTCGTTGTGCGACCCCAGGTTGATGCCGCACTCGAAGCCCTCACGGACCTCGGTGACATCGTCCTTGAACCGCCGCAGGCCGGCGATCTCGATGTTCTCGGTGACGACGACACCCTCGCGGGTGATGCGCGCCCGGCTGCCACGCTTGATCTCACCACTGCGGACGATGGACCCGGCGATGTTGCCGAACTTGCTCGAGCGGAAGATCTCGCGGATCTCGGCAGTGCCGAGCTCGATCTCCTCGAACTCCGGCTTGAGCATGCCCTTCAGGGCCGACTCGATCTCCTCGATGGCCTGGTAGATGACCGAGTAGTACCGGATCTCGACACCCTCGCGCTCGGCGACCTCGGCGTTCTGGCCCTCGGCCCGCACGTTGAACCCGATGATGACCGCGTTGGACGCCATGGCGAGGTTGATGTTGTTCAGCGTGATCGCGCCGACGCCACGGTCGATGATCCGCAGGTCGACCTCGTCGCCGACGTCGATCTGCAGGAGCGCGTCCTCGAGCGCCTCGACCGAGCCGGACACGTCGCCCTTGAGGATCAGGTTGAGCGTGTCGACCTTGCCGGCCGCGAGCGCCTCGTTGAGGTTCTCCAGCGAGATCCGCTTTCGCGCCTTGGCCAAGCTGGCCTGGCGGTCGGCGGCCTCACGCTTCTCGGCGATCTGCCGGGCGGTGCGGTCGTCGGGGGCGACGACGAAGGTGTCGCCGGCCCGCGGGACCGAGGAGAGCCCGAGCACCTGGACCGGACGCGACGGGAGCGCCTCGGACACCTGGTTGCCGTGCTCGTCGAGCATCGCCCGGACCCGGCCGTGGGCCGAACCCGCGACGATGGCGTCGCCGACGCCGAGGGTGCCCGACTGGATGAGCACGGTGGCGGTGGCGCCGCGGCCCTTGTCGAGGTTGGCCTCGATCGCGACACCACGGGCGTCCCGGTCGGGGTTGGCACGTAGGTCGAGCGCGGCGTCGGCGGTGAGCAGGACGGCCTCGAGGAGGCTGTCGATGTTCTGGCCCTGTTTGGCGGACACGTCGACGAACATCGTCTCGCCGCCGTACTCCTCGGCGACGAGGTTGTACTCGGTGAGCTGCTGGCGGATCTTCGCCGGGTTCGCACCGTCGACGTCGATCTTGTTCACCGCGACGACGATCGGCACGTCGGCCGCCTGCATGTGGTTCAGCGCCTCGATCGTCTGCGGCATCACGCCGTCGTCGGCCGCCACCACGAGGATCGCGATGTCCGTGACCTTCGCGCCACGGGCGCGCATGGCGGTGAACGCCTCGTGCCCGGGCGTGTCGATGAACGTGATCGGCCGGTCCCTGCCGTCGTGATCGCGATGTACCTGGTAGGCACCGATGTGCTGGGTGATGCCGCCGGTCTCGCCGCCGGCGACATCGGCATTGCGGATGGCGTCGAGCAGGCGGGTCTTGCCGTGGTCGACGTGGCCCACGACCGTGACCACCGGCGGGCGTGCCTCGAGGTCGTCGTCGTCCTCGGCGTCGACCCCGAACTCGAGGTCGATGTTGAAGGAGTCGAACAGCTCGCGCTCCTCCTCCTCGGGCGACACCATCCGGATGTCGTACCCGAGCTCGGCACCGAGGGCCGTGAACGTGTCCTCGTCGAGGCTCTGGGTGGCCGTGGCCATCTCGCCGAGATGGAACAGGACGGTGACGAGCGACGCCGGATTGGCGTTGATCTTGTCGGCGAAGTCGGTGAGGCTCGCGCCCTGACGCACCTGCACGATGGTGGTGCCGTCGCCGCGAGGGACGGTGACGCCACCGATCGTCGGCGCCTGCATCTGCTCGAACTCCTGGCGCTTCGCGCGCCGGGACTTCCGGCCGCGAGCCGGTCGGCCGCCACCGCGACCGAAGGCGCCGGCGGTACCGCCCCGTCCGGTGAAGCCGCCGCGGCCACCGGGGCCGCCCCCGGGGCGACCACCGAAGCCACCACCGCCCGGACGACCCGCGCCTGCACCGGCGCCGGGACGACCTGCGCCACCGCGAGCCGGACGGTCACCGGGGCGGGAGACCGCGCTGCGATCGGGCATCATGCCGGGGCTCGGACGCGATCCTCCAGGACGCGGACCGGCGGCACCGGGACCACCGGGGCGGGCACCCGAGCGACTCTGCGGTCGCGGCATACCCTGGCTCGGAGCGAAGGGGTTGTTGCCCGGACGAGGCGGCGTCTCCCGGGTCCGGCCCATGCCCTGGGTCGACGCGTAGGGGTTGTTCCCCGGGCGCGGCGCGCCCGGCCGAGGTGCAGGACGGGGCGTCGCAGCGGGAGTGCTCTCGCGTGCAGCCGGAGCGGTCGGTGCCGGCTCGGCGGGAGCCGGTGCTGCGGGCGTGACCGGGGGTGCCGGGGGCGCCGGCGCTACCGAGATCGGCGCTACCGGGGTCGGCGCCGGCACCGACACGCTGGGCGCGGAGGCTGCGGACGCTGGGGCAGCAGGAATGGGGACGGCCGCCGCCTTCGTCGGGTCGGCCGGCGTGGGGGCTGCGGCGACCGGTGGAGCCGGAGCCTTCCCGGCCCCTTTCTGAGCCGCTGCGGGGAATCGCTCGTTGTACCGGCGGACCACCGGGGCCTCGATGGTGGAGCTGGCGCTTTTCACGTACTCGCCCATGGCGTTCAGGCGTTCGAGGACGACCTTGCTGGTCTCCCCGCGCTCCTTGGCGAGGGCGCTCACACGGACTTTCGACACTTCTCTCCTGTCCAGGTCCGTGCCGGGCGGCGCAGACCGTCGTTAGTACTGGGGGGTGCTCATCGCTGAGTACTCATCGGGTGCTCATCGCGTTCAAACCCGCTTCCGGTGCTGGTGATGGTGTGACGGTTCACGCTGCGCGAGGCTCTCGACCCATGCCGCCAGCGACGAGACGTCCGGCGCGACGCCGCTGCGGAGCGCACGACCGAACGCACGACGGCGAACGGCACGATCGAGACACGAGACGTCCGGATGCAGCCATGCGCCACGACCCGGGCGACAGCGCCCGGGATCGGGAACCACGGACGGGCCGTGCTCCCCCTGCCCGAGAACCACTCGCAGGAGAACCGACCGTTCGTCCACCTGCCGACACCCGACGCACGTACGCGCCGGACTGCCGGGCCGGAGCTCGATCCGGTCGGTCGGCACGGAGTCTACCGCCTACGCGGGGTGGGCGGGATCGGCGGCTCCGCCGGGACCGCCCCGTCCCGGCTCGGTGTCGGGCCGGATGTCGATGCGCCACCCGGTGAGCTTGGCCGCCAGGCGCGCGTTCTGTCCCTCGCGACCGATGGCCAGGGAGAGCTGATAGTCCGGCACCACGACGCGGGCCGCCCGTGCGACCGGGTCGACGATCTCGACCGACGACACCCGGGCCGGTGAGAGGGCCGCCGCAAGGAAGCCGGCGGCATCCGGGGACCAGTCGACGATGTCGATCTTCTCGCCCTGCAGCTCACTCATCACCGCCCGGACGCGCGCACCCATCGGCCCGATGCACGCGCCCTTGGCGTTGAGCCCGCGGACCGTGGTATGCACGGCGATCTTCGTGCGGTGGCCGGCCTCACGGGCCAGCGCCGCGATCTCGACACTCCCGTCGGCGATCTCGGGTACCTCCAGCGCGAACAGCTTGCGCACGAGATTCGGGTGCGTCCGGGACAGCCCGATCTGCGGGCCGCGAAGCCCTCGCTTGACCGACACCACGTAACAGCGCAGGCGCTGACCGTGGGCATACGTCTCGCCCGGAACCTGCTCGGCGGCGGGCAGGATGCCCTCGACCGAGCCGAAGTCGACCGTGACATGGCCGGGGCTCGGGCTCTGTTGCACCACACCGGCGACGATGTCGCCCTCACGACCCTTGAAGTCGCCGAGGATCGCCTCGTCCTCGATGTCGCGGAGCCGTTGGACGATGACCTGGCGTGCCGTGGCCGCCGCCACCCGCCCGAAGCCGCGAG
>JBOFLR010000010.1:0-1584 GCA_051657965.1 Dermatophilaceae bacterium | reverse complement strand
ACGGGTTGTTGCCCGGTGAGCAGCCCGACGGCGACGCCCGCGAGCGCGACGTGACCCATACCGTCGCCGATGAGCGACATCCGCCGCTGGACGAGGAAGACCCCCACCAGCGGTGCCGCGGTGCCGGCGAGCAGTGCTGCGAGGAGCGCCTGCCGCATGAAGTCGAGGGCGAGGAGCTCGGTCATCGGGCGCTCCGCGAGGTGTCGGGATCGAGCGGCGCGCGGCTCCACGCCGGGTCGGGTGGGTCGTCGTGGTGGTGGCCGTGGTCGTGGTCGCCGCCGCGGTGCTCACCGGGTGCCCCGTCGAAGACGACGCGGCCGTGCTCGAGCGCGACGACCCGGGTGACGACGTCGTGCAGGGCACTCAGCTCGTGGGTGACGACGAGGATGCCGGTGCCGGCAGCCGCCATCGTCGACATCACCGACGACAGGGCCAGCTGGCTCGCGCGGTCCACGCCCGCCGTGGGCTCGTCCATGAGCAGGAGGTCGGGTCGACCGGCGAGGGCGCGGGCGACGAGTACGCGTCGCTGCTGTCCGCCGGAGAGCGAGGCCACCTCCTCGCGGGCGCGGTCGGTGAGACCGACCGCGTCGACGGCCTCGCGCACCAGCGCACGGTCGGTGCGGGATGCGGGTCGCCACCACGGGCGATGGGGGAGGCGTCCCACCTCGACGACCTCGGTGACGGTGGCCCGCACCGACGCCGACAACGAGTGCCGCTGCGGGACGTATCCGATGCGGGTGTGCTCACGGAACCGCCGGCGCGGCGTGCCGAACAGCTCGACATCACCGGCGACGTGGTCGGCGAGACCGAGCACCCCGCGCACGAGCGTGGACTTTCCGGACCCGTTCGCCCCGAGCAGGGCGACGACCTCACCGGGGCCGACGGCGAGGTCGGCACGCGAGACGACGGTGCGGTCGGCATACCCGAAGGATGCCGACCGCACCGCGAGCAGAGGGGTGCTGGTGGTGCTCAGGCGCACTCCTGCCCCGTCCGCAACGTCTGCAGGTTGCTGCGCATCACCTCAAGGTAGTCCTTGCCGGCCGAGGTGTCAGTGAGTCCCTCGATCGGGTCGAGCACGGCGACCTTCGCGCCGGTCTCGCGGGCCACGGTCTCGGCGAGGGCGGGCGAGACGAGGGTCTCGCTGTAGACCGTGGAGACGCCGTGCTCCTTCACGTGGTCGGCGAGCTCGCGGATGGTGGCGGCGTCCGGCTCGGCGTCGGGGCTCACGCCCGCGATGCCTTCCTGGGCGAAGCCGTACCGCTCGGCGAGATAGGCGAAAGCGGCGTGACCGGTGACGAGGTCCTTGATCTTGCACTGGGCCAGGCCCTTCTCGAACTCACCGTCGAGGGTGCGCAGCTCGGCGACCACTGCGGTCGCGTTCTCGCGGTACGTGGCGGCGTTCTCGGCGTCGGCCTTGGCGAAGCGCTCGCCCATGGCGGTGACCACCGTCGCGAGCCGCTGCGGGTCGAGCCAGAAGTGCGGGTCCTTCGTGCCGTCGGGACCGACGCCGTCGCTGTGCTCCTCCTCCCCTTCCGCGGGCTTCTCCTCGCCCTCGTGCTCGTGACCGTGCTCGGATACGGCGAG
>JBOFLR010000009.1:0-2984 GCA_051657965.1 Dermatophilaceae bacterium | reverse complement strand
GAGCCGACGCCGCGACGCGACCCGCCGGTCGAGCACGACCCGCCGGTCCAGCGCGACCCGTCGGTCCAGCGCGACCCGCCGGTCCAGCGCGACCCGCCGGTCGAGCACGACAACCCGGCCGACGAGAAGCCGGTCGACGAGCGAGAACCGCCGCGGCTGCTCGACCGGCGGTACCTGCCGACCGCCATCGGGCTGGTCGCGTTGGTGACCCTCGCCGCGTTCGAGAACCGGGCCGTGCTCACCATCCTGCCGAGCGTCGTTCGCGACCTCGACGGCTGGTCGCTCTTCGGGGCCGCGACAGGCGCGACCGTGGTCGCCTTCACCGTGGCGATGGCGTGGTCGGGAGGCTGGACCGACCGGGTCGGCCCTCGACCGGTGCTGTTCTCGGCGCTCGCCGCGTTCGTCGTGGCCCAGGTCGTGTCGGCTCTCGCGCCGACGATGGCGGTGTTCGTCGCCGGGCGGGCCGTGTCGGGCGCGGCCGAGGCGCTCATCGACACCGCGCTCACCGTGCTCCTGGCCCGCACCCTGCCGAAGGCACTGCGCGCCAAGGTGTTCGCGTGGTTCGCCGCAGCGTGGGTGCTGCCGTCGGTGCTCGGCCCGAGCGTGGCGGGTGCGCTCGACGCCCTCGCCGGGTGGCGGATGGCGTTCGTCGGCCCGCTCGTCGTAGTGCCGATCGCGCTGCTCCTGCTCCGCCCGGCGTTGCGAGCGGCCGGGCGCGGCGGGGGGCCGGCATCCGAAGGCGACGGGGGCGGGGAAGGCGACGGGGACAGGGACGGGGACAAGGGCGGGGACGGCGCGAGTGTGACGGCGTCCGCCGAGCGCCGCCGGGTGCTCGCCGCGCTCCTGCTCGCCGCAGGGCTGGCCACCACCACGTTCACCGCGCCGCTGCTCGCCCGGCCCGCCACCCGGTGGGCCGGTGTGGCCGTCATCCTCGTCGGGCTCGCGACGGTCGTCGCCGGGGCGGTGCGGGCGCTCCCTCGGGGCACCGCCCGGCTCGCTCCGGGAGTGCCGGCGGTCGTCGGACTACGACTGCTGGTGTCGGCGGCGTTCACGGGCATCGGCGGCGTCATCCCGCTGATGCTGGTGACCACACGCGACGCCTCGACCGCCACCGCCGGCGTGTCGCTCACCGTCACCGGCTGCTTCTGGGCGCTTGGCTCCTGGCTGAACGGCACGGATGCCGCACAGCGGCGGCTCGAACCGGTGGCCAGGCTCCGGGCCGGTCACGCGTTCATCGCGGCCGGCACGATCGGCCCGGTGCTGCTCTCTCTCGGCGTGGTCGGCCTGATGGCCGGCATGGCCGGCTGGGCACTGGCGGCGTTCGGCATGGGCATCGTGTACGGCACGCTCTCGACCGAGATCCTGGCGCTCGCCCCACCGGAGGAGCACGGGCGGGCCAGTGCCGCACAGGGACTCGCCGTGTCGACCGGAGTAGCGGTGCAGACGGCCGGCGTCGGCGCCGTGGTGGCGTGGCTCGGGTCGGGCATCGACGGGACGGCCTTCGCCGCACTCATGGCGTCGGGCGGGCTGGTGGCCGTGCTGGCTGCGCTCGGGTCGGGACGTGCCCGCCCGGCCTGACCGGGCGGGATCTCGCCGCGTGGCCCGGTCACGCCCGAGGCGTGGGTCGAGTCCGGGTCGGAGCCGACACCTCGCCACGCTCGGCGCGCTCGGCGATGTCGCGGCGGTGGTGCGAGCCGACGAGCTCCACCCGCGACACGGCCTCGTAGACCCGGGCCCGCGCCTCGGCCAGCGACCCACCGGTGGAGACCACCGACAGCACCCGACCCCCGGCGGAGGCGAGCGCACCGTCATCCGCTCGGATCGTGCCGGCATGGAGCACCGAGGTGCCGGGCACGTCGATGCCGTCGAGACCGCCGATGACGTCCCCGGTGCGCGGCGCCGCCGGGTACCCGGCCGCCGCGACGACCACGGTGACGGCGGCGTCATCCGACCAGCGCAGCGGCTCGACCTCGTGCAGCCGGCCGGCCGCCGCCGCCCGCAGCAGCCCGCCGAGGGGGCTGCGCAACCGGGCCAGCACCACCTGCGTCTCGGGGTCGCCGAAGCGCACGTTGAACTCGATGACGCGTGGCCCGCGCGCGGTGAGCGCGAGCCCGACGTAGAGCACCCCGGTGAAGGGGGTGCCGCGTCGGCGAAGCTCGTCGACCACCGGCTGCGCGATCCGGGCGACGACGTCGTCGACGAGACCCGACGGGGCCCAGTCCAGCGGGCTGTACGCGCCCATGCCGCCGGTGTTCGGGCCGGTGTCGCCGTCACCGACCCGCTTGAAGTCCTGTGCCGGGGCGAGCGGCAGCACGGTGGTCCCGTCGCAGACGCAGAACACCGAGACCTCGGGGCCGTCGAGGTACTCCTCGACCACCACGGCACCTCCCGGCCGCGCCAGGCAGGCCCGGGCGTGGTCGAGCGCGGCGTCCCGGTCGTCGGTGACCACGACCCCCTTGCCCGCCGCGAGACCGTCCTCCTTGACCACGTGCGGAGCGCCCAGCGCGTCGAGCGCCTCTTCGACCTCGGCCTCGGTCGTGCACACGTGCGCCATGCCGGTGGGAACGTCGGCGGCCGACATCACCTCCTTGGCGAAGGCCTTGCTGCCCTCGAGCCGGGCGGCCTCGGCCGACGGACCGAAGCACGGCACCCCGGCGGCGCGCACGGCGTCGGCGACGCCGGCCACGAGCGGCGCCTCCGGGCCGATCACGACCAGGTCGGCGCCGAGGCGCTCGACGAGGGCCACCACCGCGCCGGGGTCGGTGACGCCGCCCGGTAGCGGCACACAACGTGCGATCGCCTCGATGCCAGGATTGCCGGGTGCGGCGACGGCGACGTCGACGGCGGGGTCGAGCGACAACGCCCGCACGATGGCGTGCTCACGAGCACCGGATCCGATGACGAGGACCAACACGTCGCCCAATCTAGGCGGATGACGGGTGCGCGCCATCCCGGCCGGACGACGCGCACCAGCTCGGCCGGCG
>JBOFLR010000008.1:0-2826 GCA_051657965.1 Dermatophilaceae bacterium | reverse complement strand
CTGCGAGTGGCGCCGGCCGAGATCCCAGGACTCATGCGGTGGACGGTCGAGATCCCCGACGACACCTCCCAGCGGCTCTACGCGGTCGTCGAGGAGCTGGCGCAGGAGTACCTGGCCGCGGATGCCGTTGCCGCCGGCGTCCATCACGGAGAGACCGATCGGGGTCCCGCCGGGGCCGATGACCGACTAGGCGCTCGATGGCGGGGCCGATCGCGGCGCACGGTGGACGCTGCTCGGGTCGATGCGCTGACCGACCTGGCACTCGGGAACGCGCAGGTGTCCACCGTGGTCCATCTCGTCGTGCCCGCCGACACGGCACGGCCGGCAACACTGGTGGCCCGTCCGACCAGGGAGGCCGTCGCCGAGGCGGCAGCAGCCGGGTCGCCGCTGCCGACCGGACGGCTCACGGACCGGAGTGGCCCCTCGGGCGAGTACGGCCGACCCGATCGGGTGCTCGTCGACCTGATCCTCGGTCGCGCTAACGCGGACACCCTGGCTTCCGGCGCGCTCGAGCAGAGGCACAGCTTGTCGCTGATGAGTCATCTCGAGGTCGCGGGCAACCCGTTCATCACCGGCGGGGACGGCATGCACCCTGACGGGGACGGCATGCACCCCGGCGGGGACGGCAGGGACCCCGGCGGGGACGGCAGGGACCATGGCGGGGTGGCGGAGCGAGTGTGGTTCGTCGATGGGCTCGTGGAGGCCCCCGGCACGTCCGGGCTGCTTCCTGCTCACGTCGTCGCGATCCTCGCCGATCCTGACACGGCGATCCGGGTGACCGGTGGGCCGGTCGGTTGCGCCGACGGGGCGCCTGCCCAGCGCCGGACGTACCGGCCGCGAAAGGCTTTGGCGGAGAAGGTCCGCGCCCGGGACCTGCACTGCCGCTTCCCCGGTTGCTCGGTGCCTGCCGCACGGTGCCACCTCGACCACGTCCTCGCCTACCCCGTGGGAGAGACCGTCGAGGAGAACCTGCACGCACTCTGCCCGGCCCATCACGGGTTCAAGCACCACGCCGGTTGGACCCTGACCATGACCCCCGGCGGCATCTGCACCTGGACCGCCCCCACAGGTCGGAGACACCTCACCGAGCCAGGCAGGCGCCGCGATGTCGCCGCGTGACGAGTGAGGATGCCGGGTGTACCCCGACGGTGCGGGGACGCAGGGCGCGCCGGAAGACGTGAGGACGTAGACGCCGGTCACCAGCCCGGGCGAGAGACTGCTCAGGTCCTCGAACCGGTGACGGCGCCCCGAGGAGGCGAGAGGTGGGCCGCCCTGGGTCCGGTGGTATGGTGGGCCAGTGAGTGGGACGTATACGGTGACGATGGGAGATCGCGGTCGTCTCGTCCTCCCCGCCCAGGTGCGCGAGCGCCTGAGTCTCGATGCAGGTACCACCTTGCTGCTGCTCGAGAGTCCCCGCGGCCTGGTCCTGGCCTCGCGAGATCAGGTGGCCGAGATGGTGCGCGACCAGCTGTCGGGGCACGACCTCGTCGGCGAGTTGCTCACCGAGCGCCGGGCGGCGGCCGCACGGGGCGAATGACGACGAACCTCTTCGACTCCTCCGCCCTGCTCTGCTTCCTCGGACGCGAGAACGGCTGGCGCACTGTCGAGCACGAACTCACGGACCGTGCACGCTGCAGCGCCGCGAACTGGTCGGAGGTGGCGCAGAAGGTGGCCCAGCATGGCGGCGACTGGTCGCTCGCTCGGGCCCTCCTGGTGAGCTATGGGCTCCAGGTCGTGCCGGTGATCGCCGAGGATGCCGAGCAGGCGGCCGCTCGCTGGAGGAAAGGCAGCGGACTGTCCTTGGCCGACCGGCTCTGCCTGGCCACCGCGGATCGTCTCGATGCCGTCGTCTGGACAGCCGATACCGCCTGGGGCCGGTCTGGCCGGGTACGACAGATCAGCCGATCCTGCTGAGTTGCCAGGCGTGTCGCTTCTGGTGGTCCCTGAACTGCCGGACTCTGACCCCGACGAGCTGGCCGACCCACTGACGTCACCGACCTGCCAGACCCGAGGGCGGCGACGAGAAGGAGTGCGTCAGGGGGAGCAGGGGAGCAGGCCCATGCGGTACTTCAGGGTGAGCACCCGTGCGACCGCCGCGTCGACCTTTGCGGCGAACGCGTCATCCGCCGTCGCCTTCGCCGCGATCGCGTCGAGCATCCGGGGCGCGTCGGACGCCCGGCCGGTCAGGGCGAGGTCCCCTCCGGCGGCGACGAAGCGCACCGCGCGATCCGCGGCCGACACGTCGTCGAGCGCTTCGGCATTCAGGTCGTCGGTGACCACCACACCCTGGTACCCGAGCCGGCCGCGCAGCAGGTCGGTGACGATCGCCGACGAGAACATCGCCGGCACACCGGCATCCAGCTTCTCGTATCGTGCCGATCCCACCATGACCAGCCCGGCGCCGCCCTCGATCCCGGCGGCGAACGGCGCAAGATACGGGTCGGATGCCGTGGTCGTGCGGTCGGTGATGCCGGTCGAGCTGAAGTCGGTGTTGTTGGTGATCCGCCCCAGGCCCGGGAAGTGCTTGACCGTGCCCTCGACGCCACCGGCCAGCATGCCGCGCAGGAACGCCAGCGACGCCCGCTCCACGACCGCAGGGGTCGAGCCGTACTGCCGCCCGTACTTGCCGATCGGCTCGTTGTCACGGCCGATGTCGGCCGGCACCGTGTCGGTCACCGGGGCGAGGTTGACGTTGACGCCGGCGGCCTTCAGCTCGCGCGCCCAGCCGGTGGCCTCCTCGGTGAGGCGCGCGGGCGTCATCCCCGCCTGCTCCTTCGCCGACGGCGGGCGGGTGAACCCGTCGCCGCGAAGCTGGTGCACCTCGCC
>JBOFLR010000007.1:0-4217 GCA_051657965.1 Dermatophilaceae bacterium | reverse complement strand
GCCTTCAGCTTGCTGTCGGCCCGGTCGGCCAGCCCGACCCGCTCGAGCGCCCGCTGCGCGGCATCCGGGATGTCGCGGTTCGGGTACTCCTTGAGCCAGGCCAGGTACTCCACGAACTCCCGCGCGGTGAACCGCTTGTAGTACCCGAAGTGCTGCGGCAGGTACCCGGACGCGCGGCGCACCTGGCGCAGGTCGGCCCCGCTACGCACGGGCTGCCCCAACAGGGCCAGCGCGCCCCCGGCCGGGGGAACCACCGTGGCGAGCGCCCGCATCAGGGTCGTCTTGCCCGCGCCGTTCGGGCCGAGCAGCCCGTGCACGCCGGTGCCCAGGCGCAGGTTCAGCCCGTCCACGGCGACGTGGCGACCCGCCTTCACGCGCAGCTCCTCGGCGTCGACCGACCATGCGTAGCCGGTCGGGGCGATCTCCTTCACATCCACCTGCCGGATCATCGAGGCCTCCATCTCGGGGATCGTCCGTGCGACGCCCACGGGACGGTCCCGCGAGCGTTCAGCCCGTCTCATGCGGGCCGGATGACGACCGCGCCGATTCACACGGCGAGGTCGACCACGAGCTGTCACTACCGCGTGTCCACCTGTCGGTAGCCACCGGAACGCAGCACCACCACTACCGCCGCCACGGCGCCGAAGGCCACCCACCAGAACAGCTGGGACGGGTCGAGCAGCACCGGTGACTGCTCACGCGCCACGGTCGGCGCCACGACGGCGAGCGTCCACACCGCGCCCACACCGGCGGCCGCTCGGTCCACTCCCACCCAACCGCCCAGCGCCAGGGTGGCTGCGGTGAGCGCCAGACACGGCACCAGCCACAGCCCCAGCGAGGCACTTCCTGCGACCCATCCGGCCAGGGTGCACAGCGGCACGACCACCACCAGCACCGTCACGGTGCGCCGCAGCAGCATCCCCAGCCCCGCACGAGCGGATGCCGCGACCGTCTCCCAGCCGGCGTCGCCACGCCGGCTCCAGGCCGTCGCCACCCCCAGCAGTGGCGCGACCGGAGACAGCAGCGCCACCAGCGACGGGGTCGACTCGGCCGCCAGGTCGAGCAGCGCCGCCACCATCAGCACCAGCGTCGTCATCACGGTCCACGGAACCAGTGACCACGCCGCCCCACGCCGCAGCCACCGCCTCCAGGACGACCGCACCGGGACCGGGGCCGGCGTCCTCTCCACCTGCGCCGACAACGCCTCCTCCACGCGCTCCAGCAGCACGGCCGCGCTCGCCGGCCCGTCGGAGCCACCCGACCGCTGACTACCCGGCCCATCCGCGATGACCGACGTTGGGACCGTCGGCTCCGGACCCGACGCACCTGTGCCGGCGATCCCGCGCACCACGGAAGCCAGGCGGGCGCGGCATCCGGCGCACGACTCGAGATGGGCCTCCACCCCCCACAGCACCGCCGCGTCCAGCCGGCGGGACGGGTCGGCGTAGTGCCGCACCAGATCATCGCCCAGGTGACCGCCGGCACCCTGAGCCTGGCGACGACCATCCGAGCCCGTCATGACAACGCCTCTCGCAGCGCGATCCGGGCCCGTCGGGCGCGGGTCTTCACGGTCCCCTCGGGCATCCCCAGCAGCACCGACGTCTCCCGCACCGAGAGGCCGTCGAGCACCATCGCCTGCAGCACCTGGCACAGCTCCGGCGCCAGCGCCGACAGGGCTTGATCCATCCGCTCGTCGAACACCACCGCGAGCACCTCCTCCTCCGCCGCCGGCACCACCTCGGCCGGTCTGGCCGCCACCGGTACGGGCCGGCCTTCACGTGCGCGACGCCGGAAGCCGTCGACGAGCCGTCGCGCCGCGATCGTCCAGAGCCACCCCACCGCGCCGCCGTCGACACTCACCCCGGCGAACGACCCCGCCGCCCGCCAGACCGCCAGGTACGTCTCCTGCATCACCTCGGCCACCAGGTCGTCGTCAGCGCACCGGCGACGCAGCCGGGTCAACAGCCATGGCGACGTCATCCGGTACAGCTCGTCGAACGCTGTGCGGTCCCCGGCCGAGACTCGACGCACCAGCGCCGCCTCGTCCACCGCGCCGTCATCCGCTCTCACACCCCGCAAGACGGGATCACCGCCCTTCCGGGTTCACACCGTGAGGTGATCTACATCACATAACCAAGTGGGTACCCCGTCGCCATAGACGCTCGCGGGCCGGTCGGCGCATGCCGGCCGGCCTGCGGTCAGACGCGGGGCTCGACTTGCACAGCCCTCCATGAGCCTCGACGCGGCTGTCGACGAGCTCCTGTCACGCGTAGGCGTCCCGACGGTGCCGGATGGTGACCACCCGGACGACGACGAGGTCGTCATGGATCTGATAGATCACCCGGAACTCGCCCCGCCGCGCCGAGTAGCGCCCGGCCAGCTCGTCGCGCAGCGGCTTACCCACCCGGTAGGGGTCTTCGGCCAAGACCTCGTGCAGGAAGTTCGCGCACGCGGCGGCGACCGCTTCAGGGAGGACGTGGGTCAGTGCGCGACGAGCGGCCGGAGCCAGCTCGATCCGATAGGTCACCTAAGGCAGTCTTCCCAGCGCCCGCATCTCGGCCTCGACCTCCGCCAACGTCGACGTCCGGCCGGCGGCGATGTCCTCATCCGCCCGGCGGATGTCCGCCATCGCCTCGGCGTCGCTGAGGATGTCGAGGGTTTCCATGAGCGAGTCGTAGTCGTCAGCACCGAGGATGACGGCCGCTCGCCGCCCGTTCCGGGTCACCTCGACCCGCTCGTGAGTACGGACCGCATCATCGACCAGCTTCGAGAGCTGCGCGCGGGCCACCGCCAGAGGCACCGTCGTCATGTACAGAATCCTAGCGCACCTCCGAGATCTGCAGCGAGGTTCGTCGGAGCCGAATACGGACGCCTTGGATCGCGGCCATCGAGCTCGAGTGTCGCTGTCTACGGCGGTGGTAGCCGGGTGAACGCGGGCGCCTGTGCGGCTTGTGTCGAGGCGGCATGCCGGTTCAGCCCGGAGCACCACCGCGGGTAGAGACGGAACCCGCGCTTGCCGGGTTGCGCCTCCGAGCGGGTTACCCCCAGGTCGCGCAGGTGCTCCGCAGTGAAACGGAAGAGGCCGCGCCGGTGAGCCCCGTCCTCGACGAACACGATGAGCCCACTCGTCGGGTCATCGACCGGGAAAGGCTCGGTGCCGCGGTCGGCGGCTCGTCGCCACACTGCCACGAAGGCTCCCGGCTTGGTCGGCGTTACCTTCGCCGTGCGGATCCGCCAGCGTTCGCCCGCGATGATCGCCAGGCCTGACTCGTAGTCGCCGTTCTGCTCCTCGGGTATGACGGAGGTGGGCACCTGCTGCGGCATGAGGACGTGCTCGGCGTACCACTCGAAGGCGGAGAAGCCGGTCGGTCCGCTGGGCATCTCGGCTCAGACGTTGAAGCGGAACTCGACGACGTCGCCGTCCTGCATGACGTAGTCCTTGCCCTCCATCCGCACCTTGCCGGCGGCGCGCGCGGCGACCATCGAGCCCAGTTCGTCGAGGTCGGCGAAGGAGACGACCTCGGCCTTGATGAAGCCGCGCTGGAAGTCGGTGTGGATGACGCCCGCCGCCTGCGGCGCCGTCCACCCGTGCCGGATGGTCCAGGCGCGCGACTCCTTCGGGCCGGCCGTGAGGTAGGTCTGCAGCCCGAGCGTGTGGAACCCGGTACGCGCGAGCTGGGTGAGCCCCGACTCCTCCGCCCCGAACGACTGGAGCATCTCGAGCGCCTCCTCGGGCGTCATCTCCATGAGGTCGGCCTCGAGCTTGGCGTTGAGGAACACCGCGTCGGCCGGCGCGACGAGCGCGGCCAACCGCGCGTGCAGCTCGGCGTCGGCGAGCTGGTCCTCGTCGAGGTTGAAGACGTAGATGAACGGCTTGGTGGTGAGCAGCCCGAGACCGACGGCCAGACCGAGGTCGACCCCGCCGGCCGCGCCACCCGCGTAGAGCGTGGTGCCCTGCTCGAGCACGGCCTGCGCCGCGAGCGCGTTCTCGAGCAGCGGCCTGCTCTCCTTCTTGATCCGCGCCTCCTTCTCCAGCCGGGCGACGGCCTTCTCGAGGGTCTGCAGGTCGGCGAGCACCAGCTCGGTGTGGATCGTCTCCATATCGGACTCCGGCGACACCTCGCCGTCGACGTGCACGACATCCCCGTCCTCGAAGGCGCGCACGACCTGGCAGATCGCGTCCGCCTCGCGGATGTTCGCGAGGAACTTGTTGCCCA
>JBOFLR010000006.1:0-6375 GCA_051657965.1 Dermatophilaceae bacterium | reverse complement strand
GCGACCGCTGCGGTTTCTCGACGTCTCGCCCCGACGTCATCCGTCGACGACGGCCCGGCACCCACGAGGGGCCGGGCCGTCATCCGGGCGAGGTCGGTCAGGCCGGCTTCTTCTTGGGGACGACGATCACGGTCGAGCTGACCGCCTTGTCGCCCACGGTCTGCCGGTCGGCGTCCCAGAGCATCCAGAGGAACGACAGGTAGATGACCTGGTTCACCAGGCTGTGCACGATGTCGCGGAGGAACGCCTTGCCGACGCCGACCGGCCGGCCGGTCTTGGTGTCGACGAGCATCAGCCCGATGACGCTCTTGCCGACGCTCTGGCCGGTGCGGCCGGCCCGGACCCAGCGGTTCCAGATGGCGATGCCGAGGCTGATGACCACGCCGAGCAGACCGACGAAACCGCCGGTCGCGAGGAGTCCTTCGTCGGTGTCGCCGTAGACCGGGGACCCGAATTGGTCGTAGCCCTCGAGGTCACCAGCGGCGACCACGGCGAGGACCGTGCCGATGATCAGCGGGATGACGCCGATGAGCAGCAACGCGAGGTCGATGAGGTACGCGAGGGCTCGCTTGCCGAAGTCGGCGACCGGGCCGAAGTTCTGCTCGACGTAGGCGAGGTTGCCCGGTACCGCCGGAGCCGGACCGCCGGCATACGCCGGGGCTGCCGCCGGACCGCCGTACGGGTTCGCCTGTGGCGCAGCCCCGTACGGAGCTGTGGACTGGGTGGGCGGCGGTGCCGCCGGAGGTGGCGTCGAGACCGGAGGGGTGGGTGGCGGCGACGAGGGCGGCGCGGCTCCCGACGGCCCAGGCGGCGTGGAGGCCGGCGGTGCGGCTCCGGGCGGCACCGCCGGCGGTGGGGGAGGCGGTGGAGGACTCGCCGGCTGGCCCGGCTGCTCCGGCTGACCCGGCGGAGTGGGCGAGGTGTCGGACATCGTCGGTTCCCCTGTCGGTGTGAGTGGTGAGCGCCTGCGATCCTAGGGGCGGTCGGCGGCATCTGCGACCACCGGGAGTTCCTTGGTGTCGATGCCCAGCACAGCCTGCTCGTCGGGCTTGCCCGGCAGCACCGAGCGCACGTAGTCCTCGATCGTCTCCTCGATCGGGATGTCGTGTTGCGCGCGCTCGGCGAGGTACCACCGGTGCTCCAGCACCTCGTGGAACACCTCCGCCGGTTCGAGCTTGGCCACCAGCTCGCGAGGCACCCGCCGCGTCACCGGCTCGTAGATGCGGGTGAGCCAGTCGTGCGCGACGATCTCCTCGTCATCCCCTTGCCGGCCGGTGGCGGCGGCGAACGCATCGAGGTCGTTGAGGAGCCGCCGCGCCTGGTTCTCCCGCACGTCGAGCCCGGTGAGCCGCAGCAGCCGCCGCGAGTGGTGCCCGGAGTCGACGACCTTGGGCTGGATGCGGATCGACGTGCCGTCGATGTCGGTGGTGATCTCGAGCTCGTCGACGTCGAAGCCGAGCGCGTTCAGCCGGCGGATCCGGTCCTCGACCCGCCAGCGCTCGCCGTCGTGGATGGTCTCCGAACCCATCAGCTCCTGCCACAGCTCGCGGTACCGGATGACGATGCGCTCGCTCACCTCGATGGGGTCGCGCTCCTCCTGGAGCAGCCCACCCGCCTCGAGGTCCATCAGCTCGCCGGCGATGTTGACCCGGGCGATCTCGAGGTCGTGCTCGCGCTGTCCGTCGCTGAGCTGCCGGTGCAGGTCGCCGGTCTCGGCATCGACCAGATAGGCGGCGAACGCGCCGGCGTCGCGCCGGAACAGGGTGTTCGACAGCGAGACGTCGCCCCACCAGAACCCGGCGAGGTGCAGCCGCACCAGCAGCACCGCGAGGGCGTCGATGAGCCGGGTGGCGGTGCCCTTGCGCAGCGACTGGCTGTACAGCGCGCGGTAGGGGAGCGAGAACTGGAGGTGCCGGGTGACCAGGCAGGCGTCGAGCGGCTCGCCGTCGCACGTCATCCGTCCGCTGACGACGGCGAACGGCTCGACGGTCGGCAGGCGCAGGCGCCCGAGGTTGCGCAGTAGCTCGTACTCGCGCCGGGCGATGTCGGCCTTGATCTCCTTGACCGCGAGTACCCGCCCCGAGAGCCGCACGAACCGCACGACGTGCCGGGAGATGCCGCGGGGCAGCGCGGCGAGGATGTCGTCGGGCCACTCCTCGAGCGGGAGCCGCCAGGGCAGGTCCAGCAGGGCCGGGTCGGGCCGCGCGGTGGTGAGCTCCAGCGCCATCCGTGCTGTTCCTCTCCTCAGGGTCGGGGCGGGTGGCCGTCCCGCCCCGGTTGTCTTTGCGGGGTCAGGTGCATCCCGCTCACTCAGGGCGCTGTAGCACCCTGACTGGACGACATCCTCCTGATCCAGCGGGGTCTGCGCCACCGCGACGCCGCGCCTTGACGAAGCGACGCCGGGACGACGCGACCCCGGGATGACGCGACGCCTGGACGACGCGACGCCGGGATGACGCGACGCCGGGATGACGCGACGCGGGACGATGCGCGCCCAGATGACGCCGTGCCTGGACGCTGCGCGCGCGTGGACGACGCGATACCGGGACGGTGCGCGGGCGGATGGCGGGACTCCGGACGTTGCGCGTGGATGACGCGATGCCCCGGACGGCGGGGCCGTCCGGGGCATCGTCGGTCGGGGCCGTGCCCGATGCAGCGCGGCGACGTCAGAGGCGCTTGCCGGACGCCTTGTCGAAGACGTGCATGTGGTCGGAGCTGGGGTAGACGAAGATCTTCGACCCCTTCTCGGGCACCCGCCGGCCGTCGACCCGGGCGATGAACGGCTTGGCGAGGTTGTCGTCGCCGCCGCCCTCGAGCGTGATGTTCGGGTCGGTCGGGGTGGCGTAGACGTAGGCGTCGGCGCCGAGCTCCTCGACGACGTCGACGGTGAGCTCGAGGCCGTCCTCGTTCGTGGTGACCTCGACGTCCTCGGGGCGCACACCGACGACGACGTGCGAGCCGCCCTCGGCGAGGTGCTCGCGGCTGATCGGCACCCGGTGGGTGCCGAACCTCACGCCGTCCTCGGTGACCGGCACCGCGACCAGGTTCATCGCCGGCGAGCCGATGAAGCCCGCGACGAAGAGGTTGTTCGGCCGGTCGTACATCTCGCGCGGAGTGGCGCACTGCTGGAGGATGCCATCCTTGAGCAGCGCGATCCGGTCGCCCATTGTCATCGCCTCGACCTGGTCGTGGGTGACGTAGACGGTGGTGACACCGAGCCGGCGCTGCAGCGACGCGATCTGGGTGCGGGTCTGCACGCGCAGCTTGGCGTCGAGGTTGGACAGCGGCTCGTCCATGAGGAACACCTGCGGGCTCCGCACGATCGCACGGCCCATGGCCACGCGCTGGCGCTGGCCACCCGAGAGTGCCTTCGGCTTGCGCTCGAGGTACTCGGTGAGGTCGAGGATGCCGGCGGCCTCCTCGACGCGCTTGCGGATCTCGCTCTTGTCGACGCCGGCGATCTTGAGCGCGAAGCCCATGTTGTCGGCGACGCTCATGTGCGGGTAGAGCGCGTAGTTCTGGAAGACCATCGCGACGTCGCGGTCCTTCGGGGAGAGGTCGGTGACGTCACGGTCGCCGATCCAGATCCTGCCGTCGTTGACCTCCTCGAGGCCGGCGAGCATCCGCAGCGACGTGGACTTGCCGCAGCCGGAGGGGCCGACGAGGACGAGGAACTCGCCGTCGGCGATGTCGATGTCGAGCTTGTCGACCGAGGGGGTGTCGTTGCCCGGGTACTGCCGGGTGGCCGAGTCGAACTTCACTGTTGCCATGGCGCCATTGCCTTCCTTCACCGGCAGGAACGTGCCGGACGATCCGTCGTAAAGGGCGTACTGCACCGCGGACGGGAGTCGCGGTGGCGTCAGTATGCCGTGACGGCGGGCGCTCGCGGTACCCCCGGGGCCGAGCGATCGCGAGCCTTGCGCGCGATGTGGCGGCACCCGCTCTCCCGGAGGGAAGGACAGCGGGTGCCGCCGGCCGGTCACGGTGCGGGCGCCAGCCGGTCGTCGGGCCCCGGCCCCACGGCCGTGGGATCGCCCGCCAGGCCGCCAGCTCGACGAACGCCAGCTCGCCGGGCCGCCGGGCCGTGTCCCAAGTCATGGCGAGGACCCGATCAGTGGCGCGTTCAGCAGTCCCACGTCCAGGCGCGGCTACTGGGCGGGAAGTAGTACGAGCTGTGCGCGACGCAACGGTCGTTGGCGAGGGCCCAGTCGGCGAGCGCCGACAGTTCGGCGCATCCCTTCCGGATGGTGTTCTTCGCCTCCGACGGGATCGACGCCTTGTCGACCAGGGCCAGACAGGCCGAGGTGCTCGTCGAGATGGTGACGGTCTCCATCTTGCTGAACCGGACCTGCACGCCCCACCACGTGACGACGATCGACAGGTCGTTCATGCGGCGCTGGTAGTCCTGCTTGGTGACGAGCGGGACCAGGGTGCCGCCGTCCGGTGTCGTGACCGCCTGGGACGGGTCGGGCACCAGCTCGTGGGCGTTCGCGCCGGGCTCGGTCACGACGGTCGCCGCGCCCGGTGCTCGCTCGGCCGTCACGGCTGGTGTTCGCTCGGCCGTCACGCCCGGTGCTCGCTCGGCCGGGCCGTCGGGTGCCGCGGTGGCGGGCGCTGCGAGTCCGAGGGTGAGGGCGACGGACGCGATCGCGAGCGCGACCCCTCGCCGTGCTGAGCAGGTCATCGGGCATCTCCTTCGTGAGGCGGGTGTCCGCGGGGAACGAGGTTCGCGGACGGTGGTGGGAGGAGACTCGCGACAAGCTGTCGCGTCCGTAAAGTGTTGTGGGACAAACGCTGATGCGTATCACCGAGGTGGTGGCGGAGCGTCACCCGCAACCGATGACAACTGTCACCGGTGCTTCCGAGGGCGCCGGGTCGCCGGCGCCCCATCGCCTGGACGGGCGAGCAGCAGCACGCGCGCTGGATGCCGGGCACGGCACGTCGCGAGGTGCGCTGCCCGGCATCCGGCCCGCTGGGTAGGGTGCGAGAGGTGACCGAGCCGCGCGCCGCCCGCCTCGCCGACATCGCGGCGCAGGCCGAGGTGAGCGAGGCCACGGTGAGCCGGGTGCTCAACGACCGGCCGGGCGTCGCGGAGGCCACCAAGCAGGCAGTGCTCACCGCCATCGACGTGCTCGGCTACGACCGCCCGACCCGGCTCCGGCCGAAATCGGCGCTGCTCGTAGGCCTGATCATGCCCGAGCTGGTCAACCCGATCTTCCCGGCCTTCGCGCAGGTCATCGAGACCGCACTCGCGGCCGAGGGATTCACCCCGGTGCTGTGCACCCAGACAGCGGGCGGGGTGCACGAGGACGAGTACGTGCAGATGCTGCTCGACCGCGGCGTCTCGGGCATCATCTACGTCTCCGGCCAGCATGCCGACGCCACCGGTGACCCGGCCCGCTACCAGGCGCTGCGGGCGCGCGGTCTGCCGATCGTGCTCGTCAACGGTTGGCTCGACGGCGTCGACGCACCGTTCGTCTCCAACGACGACGTCGCGTCGATGGGCCTCGCGGTCACCCACCTCACCCAGCTGGGGCACGTCGAGATCGGGCTCGCTCTCGGGCCGGAGCGGTACACGCCCGTCATCCGCAAGGTGCACGGGTTCCGCGCCGCGATGCGCGAGGTGCTGGGCACCGAGCCGGCTCACCTCGACCGGCTCGTCACGCACACCGTGTTCAGCCTCGAGGGCGGGGCGGCCGCGGCGGGCCGGCTCATCACCCGCGGCGCGACGGCGGTGATCTGCGGATCCGACCTCATGGCGCTGGGCGCCATCCGGCAGGCCCGGTCGATGGGTCTTCCTGTGCCGCAAGGCTTCTCGGTCGTCGGCTACGACGACTCCACGATGATGGCGTTCACCGACCCGCCGCTCACGACGATCCGGCAGTCGGTCGAGGCGATGGGTGACGCGGCGGTGCGCGCGCTGCTCGACGAGATCGGCGGCGCACCGCCGCCGCGCGCCGAGTACGTGTTCCGTCCCGAGCTGGTCGTGCGCGGCTCCACCGGCGCCGCTCCCCAGCGCGGATGACGCTCACCAGCGCGGATGAAGCTCACCGGCGCGGATGAAGCTCACCGGGTGACGGCGGGGACCCGGTGCCGGCCGGCATCAAGCCTTCGGCCAGCGAACAGCACCGGCACGGGCGAGTCGATCTCGACGGCGTCGGCATCCGCTCGCACCCGCAGCTCGCCGTGCGGGGTGGGCACCACCCCCTCGGCCCAGACCAGCCCGCCGAGGGCTGGGGCGACCCGCGCCACCGCGTAGCCCGGCTCGGCGGGGGTCACGCCGAGCACCGTGGTCACGAGGTCGCGGGTGGGGGTCGAGGACCAGCCGTGCGCGAGGCTGCCGCCGTAGAACGTCTCGGCGAAGGAGGTCCGATG
>JBOFLR010000005.1:0-3408 GCA_051657965.1 Dermatophilaceae bacterium | reverse complement strand
CGACCCGCGCTACCAGGCTCTTGCGCCCGTACCTGGGCCACCCGACGGCGCGCTCGGTCCTGGCGGCGTGCCGCTCGGCGGTGGGTCGTCGCTGGCTGGGTGCTTGGTGTCCGGGAGTGAGATCCCCGGGGTCGGGTGGGTCGACGCTGCCACTGTCGCCGCCCTGTTCGCCACCCTGCCGGTCCAGGTGGGTCGGGCGCTGCTCGATGCCGACACCGGCACTCTCGTCTCGCTGACCACCGGCGCCTATGTCTCGCCGAAGGCGATGCGCCGGTTCGTGCACACCCGCGACGGCACCTGCCGGATGTGGGGCTGCACCCGCCGCGCCACCCACACCGACGTCGACCACACGAAGCCCTGGCCCAGCGGGCCCACCTCACCGAGCAACCTGGTCTCGCTGTGTCGGCGGCACCACCGGATGAAGCAGTACGGCCGCTGGCGCTACACCCTCGAACCGAACGGCGACGTCACCTGGGTCAGCACCACCGGCACGGTGCGCCGCACCCACCCCGCGCACCGCGTCATCCCACCCCCCGGATCGCGGCGCACGCCGACATCTGGTGCCATGCGTGAGCTCGAACCGGCCTCTGCAGCAACGGTTCCTGCTGTGGAGTCGCGACCGGCACCCGACCCACCGCCGTTCTGAGTAGCGACTCCCGACCGGGACCGTGGAAAGACTCCGCTGACCACTCGAGAACCCGCCCCGGGGCCGGTTCACCCGCGGATGGAGGAGTGCTCGCGGACGCGATGCGGCTGATCGAGGGCGCGAGCCAGTGCCGGCGTGCAGGGTTGGCCACGTGGGTGTCGAGGGGTCACCACGTTTTCGGATGCCGGTGGCGTCAGGGATGCTGTGCGCATGGACCCGCGGACCACGTTCGACTCGGCACGCGACCTCGCGACCGCGCTGGGCGGCACCGGCTACCTCGCCGACGACGCCCTGACCACGGTCGCATGGCTCGGCCTGCGGCTCGGCCGGCCGCTGCTGCTCGAGGGAGAGCCGGGCACCGGCAAGACCGCGCTCGCCGAGGCGCTCGCCGCGGCGATGGGCCTGCCGCTGATCCGGCTGCAGTGCTACGAGGGCATCGACGCCACCCAGGCGCTCTACGACTGGGACTTCACCCGCCAGATCCTGCACTTGCGTGCGCTGGAGGCGGTCGACGGTGCGGCGCGGGACGTGCGCGACGTCGAGGAGGGCCTGTTCGACGAGCGGTTCCTGCTCGCCCGGCCGGTGCTGCGGGCACTGCGCGAGGCGCCGGCCGTGCTGCTCGTCGACGAGATCGACCGCGCCGACGACGAGTTCGAGGCCTTCCTGCTCGAGGTGCTCTCGACCTGGCAGGTCACCGTCCCCGAGCTCGGCCCGGTCACGGCCACCGTCCCACCGGTCGTCATCCTCACGAGCAACCGCACCCGCGAGCTGCACGACGCGCTCAAGCGCCGCTGCCTCTACCACTGGCTCGAGCATCCCGGCATCCGGCGCGAGCTCGCCATCGTCGCCGCCCGCGCGCCCGAGGTGGCTGCCGCGCTCGCCGACCAGGTCGTGCGCTGCGTGCACGCCATCCGCGCCGACCGCGAGATGCTCAAGCCGCCCGGCGTCGCCGAGACGCTCGACTGGGCGCGAGCGCTGCACGAGCTCGGCACCCGCGAGCTCGACACCGAGACCGCGGCCGCCACACTCGGGGTGGCGGTCAAGTACCGCGAGGACTCCGAGCGCGTCATGAAGGCGCTCGACGCCATCCTCTCCCGATGACGACCGAGGACGCCGGATGACGACGATGACTCCGGATGACGGCCGAGGGCGCCGGATGACGACCGCTCACCCGGGTGCCCACCCGCCGCACACCGCCACCACCCGCCCGGATGCCGCCACCACCCGTCATCCGGGGGAGGTGCTCCTCGGCTTCGCCCGGGCGCTGCGCGCGGCGGGCGTGCACATCACCGCTGACCGCGAGCTCACCTACCTCGAGGCCACCGCCGCCGTCGGGCTCGACAACCAGCATGCGGTGTACCACGCGGGCCGGGCCGCGCTGTGCGCGTCACCGGCCGACCTGGAGCGCTACGACCACGTCTTCGCAGCCTGGTTCGGTGGTGTCCGCGCCGGCACCAAGCCGCGGGAACCGTTAATGTCCAGCGTCGTTCGCGCGTCGCTCTCGGATGACGGGCCCGGCACCGACACCGGGTCCGACGACTCCGACGCCGTCCGGGCGCAGGCCAGCAGCACGGAGGTGCTGCGCCACCGTGACGTCGCCTCCCTCGACCGGCGCGAGCGTGAGCGGCTCGCCGCGCTGTTCGCCGCGCTCCAGCCGCGTGCGCCCCGGCGGCGATCGCACCGCTCCACGGCATCCCGCCGCGGGACGGTCGACGCGCGCCGCACCCTGCGTGCGACGCTTCGGCGGATGGGGGAGCCGGGCGACATCGTGCGGCATCGCCGCACCACTCGCCCGCGTCGCGTCGTGCTGCTCGTCGACGTCTCCGGGTCGATGAGCGCCTACGCCGACGCGCTGGTCCGGCTGGCGCACGCCTACTGTCGCAGCATGGTTCCCACCGAGGTCTTCACGCTCGGCACCCGGCTCACCCATGTGACCCGCCCGCTGCACCAGCCCGACCCGGACCGCGCAATCGTCGCCGCCGGAGAGGCCGTGCCCGACTGGTCGGGCGGGACGCGGCTCGCCGAGGGGCTGCGCGCGTTCCTCGACCGCTGGGGTCGGCGGGGGATGGCCCGCGGCGCGGTCGTCGTGGTGTTCAGCGACGGCTGGGAGCGCGACGACGCCGCCGCGCTCGGCGAGCAGGTGCGCCGGCTGCGTGCGGTCGCGCGTCGGGTGGTCTGGGTCAACCCGCATCGTGGGAAGGCGGGCTACGAGCCGGTGCAGGGCGGCATCATGGCCGTGCTGCCCCATGTCGACGATTTCGTCGCGGGGCACTCGATGGCCGCGTTCGAGGAGCTGACGGAGGTGGTGGCGCGTGCGTGACGTGCTCGCCGAGTTGCTGGGCTGGTGGCGCGACGGGCACACCACCGCCGTCGGCACCGTGGTGGCGACGTTCCGCTCGGCGCCCCGGCCGCCGGGCGCGGCGATGCTCGTCGGTCCCGGCGGCGAGGCGGTCGGGTCGGTGTCCGGCGGCTGCGTCGAGGGTGCGGTCTACGAACTCGGTGGTGAGGTCGTGTCGAGCGGCCGGCCGGTGCTGCAGCGGTACGGGGTGTCCGACGACGACGCCTTCGCGGTCGGGCTCACCTGCGGCGGCATCCTCGACGTGTTCGTCGAACCGATTTCTCCGGCAACGTTTCCCGAGCTGGGAAGTGTCGCGGACGACGTCGCGGCCGGCCGCCCGGTCGCGGTCGCCACGGTGATCGGGCACCCCGATGCCGAGCGGGTCGGGCGGCGCCTCGTCATCCGGCCGGAGAAGGAGGGCGCG
>JBOFLR010000004.1:0-4974 GCA_051657965.1 Dermatophilaceae bacterium | reverse complement strand
GCTCGAGCCGGCGGCGGGCCTCGGTCTCCTCGGCGAAGGAGGCGTCGAGCCGGGAGAGCATGCGGTCGAACGCCGCAGCCAGCCGGCCCACCTCGGTTCCCGCCGGCCAGACCCCGACCCGGCGAGAGAGGTCGCCGGCGGCGACGTCGAGAGCGGTGGACGCCACTTCGTCGATCGGGCGCAGCCCCCGACCCACCAGCCACCAGGCGACGCCGCTGCCCACGAGGAGCACGAGCAACACTCCGGCGCCGAGCAGCTGCGCGAGCCGCGCGACGGTGCCGTCGACCGCGTCGAGCGGGCTCGCGTAGACGACGGTGCCGCCCCCGCGGCCGGGTGCGGTGACGTACCGGTACCGCGTCGTGCCGTTCGCCGAGGCCGCCTCGGCGACGCCCGCCACGGTGAGGTCGGCGGCATCCAGCTCGGGGATCGGGTCGGGATCGGTGCTCGACCCGGACCGGCGGGCCGCGATGAGCCGTCCGGAACCGTCGAAGCGCAGGACCCCCACCGACCGCCCGCTCGGGTCGACGTCGGGCGCGGGCAGCGGGCCGGCCCGCTGCGGCTCGGCCCGGGCGCGCAGGAGCGCGTCGTCGAGCTCGTCGAGCAGGGTCGCGCGCGTCCACCAGACGGCGGCGGCGCCCACGACGGCGAGGGACGCGGCGAGCAGTGCCGCGACCACCGTGGTCAACCGGGCGCGCACCGACCACCGGCGGCGCACCTGGTGGCGCCGTCCGCTCATCCCGGACACACCGTCATCCCTCCGGCGGGCGGATGCCGCACCGTCATCCCTCCGGCGCGCGGATGCCGCACCGTCATCCCTCCGGCGCGCGGATGACGTACCCGAAACCTCGCACGGTGTGCAGCAGGGGCGGCTGCCCGCCGCCGTCGACGCGGCGGCGCAGCTGGCTGACGTGCGCCTCGACGAGGTTGGTGGCGCCGGGCTCGGCCGCCGGGTCGACCCCGCCGTGCCGCCACACCTCGCGCAGCAGCTGCTCCTTGGAGAGCACCTGGCCGACGTGCACGAGCAAGTGCCGCAGCAGCCGGTACTGGGTGGGCGACAGCTCGACCGGCGCGCCGCCCCGGCTCACCCGGTGGGTGGCGTCGTCCACGACGAGGTCGCCGCAGCGCCAGCTCGCCGGCGAGCCCGCCACCCGACCGCGGCGGGTCAACGCGCGCAGGCGCAGCGCCAGTTCCTCGAGGCTGAACGGCTTGGTGAGGTAGTCGTCGGCGCCCTCGCCGAACCCGGCCCGCAGGTCGGCCCGCGCATCCCGGGCGGTGAGGAAGAGCACCGGGAGGTCCGCTCCCGACTGGCGGAGACGTCGGCAGACCGTGAAACCGTCGATGTCGGGCAGGTTGACGTCGAGCACCACCACGTCCTGGCAGTCGGTGCGTGCGAGATCGATCGCCGCACGGCCCGATCCGGTCGCCGTGACGTCGAAGCCCTCGTGTCGCAGTGCGGCGGTGAGCATCTCGCGCATCGGGTCCTCGTCCTCGACGAGCAGGACGCGCACGGCCGGCGCCTTCGGGTCCACGGGGCCGCAGCCTACGTGCGCCCCCTGGAGACCGCGTGGCACCCGTGGGGGGAGGTGGCTCGGCCCGACCGGATCGGCTCGGCTCGACCGGGTCGCCCGCCACGACCGAGTCGCCCCGCCTCGGCGAGTGGGATGCTGCGACCGTGACCGAGCCGCTCTTCCACCTCGCCCAGCCGGAGCAGTGGGATGACGCCCGCCACCTCGGTGAGTACCGGCACTCCACTCGCGGGCTCACCCTCGACGAGATCGGCTTCATCCACCTGTCGACGGCCGTCCAGTGGCCAGGGGTGCGCCGCCGGTTCTACGCCGACCACCCCGGCGACCTCGTGCTGCTGACCATCGACCCCGGTCGGCTCGTCGCCCCCGTGCGGTGGGAGGCGGGCGACCCGTCATCCGCAGAGCTGTTCCCTCACCTCTACGGGCCGTTGCCCGTCGATGCGGTCACGGCTACGACGTACCTGGCAGCAGCGCACCAGCGAGCGCCGTGACCGCGACGAGCCGAGTGGCGCCTCCACACGATCGGCCGTGACCTCGGAGCCGACGACCGTGGCTCAGGGCTGCGCTACGCTGTAGCACATGCGGATCGGCGTCCGAGAGTTGAGGAACGACACCGCCAGGGTGGTCGATGCCGTGCGCTCGGGCGAGCGCGTCACGCTCACCGTCCACGGCGAGCCCGTCGCCGACATCGTCCCTCACGCGGTGCGCCGCCGGTGGCTGTCCGGCCCGGAGCTGCGGCGACAGCTGATGGACGACGCCGCCGACCCGGGGCTGCGTGACGACCTCGACGAGCTCGCCGGGCAGACGCTGGACGATCTGTGAACGAAGGGCTGCTCGACACCTCGGTCTTCATCGCGCAGGAGACCGGTCGTACGCTCGGGCAGCTGCCGGAACGCACCGCATTGTCTGTCGTCACCTTGGGTGAGCTGGAGCTCGGTGTGCGGGCCGCGACCGAGCCGGGCGTCCAGGCACAGCGTGCACGGACGTTGGCCCGGGCTCGACAGGCCGACCCGCTGCCCGTCACCGAAGCGGTGATGAGTGAGTGGTCCAGGCTCGTGCACTCCTGCCGAACCGCCGGCATCCATCGGACCATTCGGTTGACCGATGCGCTCATCGCGGCGACGGCCGTGGTGCACGGCCTACCGGTCATCACCCAGGACGCCGATTTCGGACGGATCGCCGGAGCCTACGAGCCTCTCCGCGTCATCCGGGTCTGAGCTCCCCGCCGTCAAGGGATCGGCGAGCAGCGGGTGGGGTGTGGCCACTATCGAGCTCGGGTAGGTCACCTGCTGGGATTGACCCCAGGGCGCCGCGGAGCGCTCCCCGACGAGAAAGGCAGACACGATGACTCAGACCCCCATGGACGACCCGAGCACCGGCGAGAACATGGAAGGGCTCGACGCCGGCGGTTCCGAGGAGTACGGCGACTCGACCCAGTCCGACAGCGGTCTCGGCAGCGACACCGGTAGCGACAGCAGCTTCGGCGGAGAGACCGAGGGGCCGGCCGACAGCGGTGCCGGCGACGACGTCATCCCCGGCCACGAGGACGGCGGCGCCGACGGCGGGGCGGGCGGCGAGGACTCCGGTTTCGGCAGCGAGAGCAGCAGCGACAGCGATCTCGACGACGACACCGAGGGACCGGCCGACAGCGGTGCCGGCGACGACGTCACCCCCGGCCACCACGACGGTGGTGCCGACGGCGGAGCAGACGCCTCGCAGTGACCCCGGGCCCGATCGCGCCCGAGCCCGCGGACGACGTCGTCCGCGGGCTCGGGTCGTTCGTCTCGACCGATCGACGCACCTTCGCGGACCGGCACTGGGGCCGGACACCCCTTCTCAGCAAGGCCGGCGACCTCCCGCCACCGACCCACGGCTTCGATGCCGACGCGGTCGACGAGCTGCTCGGCGCACGCGGCTTGCGCACTCCCTTCATCCGGATGGCGAGGAACGGCCGCACGCTCGACGCGGCGGACCTCACCCTCGGCGGTGGTGTCGGTGCGTCGATCGCGGACCAGGTGAGCGAGGACAAGGTGCTGCGGCTCTTCGCCGACGGCGCGACCATCGTGCTCCAGGGCCTGCACCGCACCTGGGCCCCGGTCACGCGCACCGCGTACGACCTGGCTGCCGACCTCGGCCATCCCGTCCAGGTCAACGCCTACATCACGCCGCCGCAGAACCAGGGCTTCGCCGACCACTACGACGTACACGACGTGTTCGTCGTGCAGGTGTCGGGCGAGAAGCGCTGGCGCGTACGTCCACCCGTGCTCGAGGCGCCGCTCCGCACCCAGCCGTGGACCGACCGCCGCGACCTGGTCGAGCGTGCCGTGAGCTCACCGCCGGCCGTCGACCAGGTCCTGCGGCCCGGCGACTGCCTCTACCTGCCGCGCGGCTGGCTGCACTCGGCCGCCGCGCTCGGCGGGACGAGCATCCACCTCACCTTCGGCGTGCACGTCTGGACCGTGCGGCACCTGCTCGACGACCTCGTCCGTGCGGCGGCCGCTCACCTCGACGACGACCCGGCCGCCCGCGCCTCGCTCCCCCTCGGCGCCGACACCGCCGACCCCGCGCTGACCGCAGGTGCCCGCGACACGGTGCGCCGGCTCCTCGACTCCGCCCTCGACGCCGTGACGGATGACGAACTCGCCCGCCTCCTCGCGGCGCGTGGTCGCACCGCCCAGCGGCCCGGCGAGCTTGGTGTCCTGCGACAGCACGCGGCCGCGGCCGACGCCGGGTCGTCCGAGCGACGGTGGCACGTGCGCGCCCACCTCGCTCCACGCTGGGAGGGTGACAGCCTCGTCACTCGCGCCGGGCGGGTGGTCGTCGAGTCCGAGCCGCATCGCACGCAGGTCGCCATGGTGCTGCGAGGCGAGGCACCGCTATCCGTGCTCGACCCCGGGCTGCGGCGCCGTCTCGTGCTGGCCGGCATCCTCGTTCCCGACCCCTGACCCTGACCGCACGTGGCGAGTCGGCCGCTCTGATGCCGGCACCTCGTTCCCGACACATCGGACTGCGGCGCGCGAGTGGCCGGCGTCGGGTGATGCCTGTTGGCGCTCGGCAGTGGGCTGGAGGTCCCTCGCACGTCACCGAACGTCGATCATCCGGCGCAACACGAAACGGATCGCGGCCACGTCGTCATCGAGCAGGCGACCGCGGTGACGCCGTCGCAGACGCTCCCGGCTGAGGGACTTCAGCTGGTCGCACATCGCGAAGCTGTCGCGTGGCATGCCGCCGATCCGCGGATGGAACGGCAGCCCGCGGTCGGTCGTCGTGCACGGGACCACCAACACCAGGCCGTTCGGGAGCCGACAGGCGAAGTCGGTTCCGACGATCACGGCCAGACGCAGACCGGCCTGCTCTCGCCCCACCTGCGGGTCGACGTCCGTCCACCACATCTGCCACGGTTCGACCGGTGCGGTCACTCGCGAACCGCGACGTCGGCGTCGGCGAG
>JBOFLR010000003.1:0-1712 GCA_051657965.1 Dermatophilaceae bacterium | reverse complement strand
CACCCGCAACAGGTCGGATGACGCGGACGGCGCCGGGGTCGGGGCGAGAAGCGGGGAGGTGGGGCCGGTCGGGCTCGGCGTGGTGACCGCGCCGGCGCGGGTGAGGACCCCCGGGACGACGTCGAGGACGTCGGCGGCGAGATAGCCGGCGAGCAGGGCCACCACGGCGGTCACGACGAGGAGGGCCCGTCTCACCATGCCCTCCCTTCATGCCCTCGACGCCGCGTGCGCCAGACTGTGGCCGAGCCTAGGTCACACATGGGAGGGAACAGCCGTGGAGTTCGACGTCACCATCGAGATCCCCAAGGGGCACCGCAACAAGTACGAGGTGGACCACGAGACCGGGCGGATCCGGCTCGACCGGCTGCTGTTCACCTCGATGGCCTACCCCAGCGACTACGGCTACGTCGAGGACACCCTCGGCGAGGACGGCGACCCGCTCGACGCGCTCGTCATCCTCGACGAGCCGACCTTCCCCGGCTGCATCGTGCGGGCTCGCCCGATCGGCATGTTCCACATGCGCGACGAGGCCGGCGGCGACGACAAGATCCTTTGCGTGCCGGCCGGTGACCCGCGCAAGAACGGCATCACCGAGCTCGACCAGATCAGCGAGTTCGAGCGGCTCGAGATCCAGCACTTCTTCGAGACCTACAAGGACCTCGAGCCCGGCAAGTCGGTGCAGGGTGCGCACTGGGCGGGCCGTGACGACGCCGAGCGCTGCGTCACCGAGGCGGTCGAACGGGCCACCGCCGCGGGGATGACCACGGCCCGCTGGCGGATGCCGACGACCGACGTGGTGTCCCAGACCTCGCTCGCCCGCACCCCGGACGAACTCTCGGCGGCAGCCGAGAAGGCTCGCAGCGAGCTCGCCACCAAGGACAAGCCCCTCACCGACGACTGAGCGGTCCGGGCCGCGGCCGCAGGGCCCCGACTGCGGGTGCCGCGTTCGGGCGCCATGGCGTCCAGACGGGTGGATGGCGTCCGCCCGTTCCTCCGGATGATGCCCGCGGCCTACCAGCCCCAGGTGCCGGGTGGGCCTTTGAACGGACCGACGACGCGGCTGGTGATCCAGCCGCCGTAGAAGCCGCCCTCCTGTGGGGTGACGACCTCGCCGTCGACGGTGCACTGCTCCATCGCTCCGGGCATGACGGCGACGTGGCCCTCGATCGCCTCGAAGCCTCGCGACGGGCGCGGGTAGGTCCACGCCGCAGCCGGCGCCACGTCATCCGCACCGACGACGTCGAAGTACGCCGCCTCGCCCTTGAACTCGCACCAGCTGGAACCGGCGGCCGGGCGCAGCGCATCAGGCGAGAAGTCCTCTCGCGGAAGGTAATACGACGGCGGATGGCTGGTCTCGAGAACCCGGAGCGCACGCGTGGAGCGTGCCACGACGATGCCGCCGAGCCGGATCTCGACGGTCCCGGCGCTCGGCTCGACCCGAGGCGGGCGCGGGTAGTCCCAGACCGACTCCTGGCCGGGACCGGGCCGTTCGGGCACGGGCCTCATGCGGCCCTCACCGGCCTCGACCCGCGGAGGTGACCCGCCCGCAGTGCGTTCTCGACGACGTACGACATCCGTCCACGGTATCGGCCGCGCCGCGGGCACACCCGAGCGGTAGCCGGCCGCTCCGCGTGAAAGACCAGGCCCCCGACCGTCACACGCTCACGACGGCAGCATCCGTTCGCCACGGGAGGCGCGGCAGCCAGGAGCAT
>JBOFLR010000002.1:0-1857 GCA_051657965.1 Dermatophilaceae bacterium | reverse complement strand
CGATGGGCACCCTCGACGCCTACGTCGCCGTCGACTTCTTCGTCAACGAGACCACCCGGCACGCGCACGTCATCCTGCCGCCCACCGGGCCGCTCGAGCGCGACCACTACGACCTCGTGTTCCACCTGCTCGCCGTGCGTGACACCGCCCGCTGGTCGCCCGCCCTGTACCCGCGGCAGCCCGGCGCCCGTCACGACTGGGAGATCGCGCGCGACCTCGGGCTGGCCGTGCTCGCCGAACGCCGCCGCCGAGCGTCACGTGAACGGAGCGTACGAAACTCGTTGCGCGGCATCCGGTCTGGTCTCGACCGGTCGACGCTCTTCGCGGTGGCACGTCTCCGGATGCCGCCGGCCCGGCAGCTCGACCTGCTGTTGCGCACCGGCGGTGGCGGCCTGTCCCTGCGCAAGGTGGCGGCGGCGCCGAACGGGCTCGACCTCGGGCCGCTGCGGCCGCGGTTGCCGGGCCGGCTGCGCACCCCCGACAGGCGGGTCGACATCGCCGTGCGCACCGTACTGGACGCGCTCCCCGAGCTGCTCCGCGCCGGCGACCCCGGGCCCGGACCGGGTGAGCTGCTGCTCGTGGGGCGGCGGCACCAGCGGGACAACAACTCGTGGCTGCACAACGCCCCGCGCCTCACCCGCGGCCGCCCGAGGCACGCGCTGCTCGCCCACCCCGACGACCTGGCCGTGCGCGGCATCCGCGACGGGGATGTCGTGCGGGTGCGGTCGGCATCCGGGGAGGTCGGGGTCGAGGTGGCCGCCACCGACGACGTCATGCGGGGCGTCGTCTCGCTCCCGCACGGCTACGGCCACGCCCGGCCCGGCGTGCGGATGACGCACGCCGTGACCCTGCCCGGGGTGTCGGCCAACGACCTCACCGACCCGGCCGCGGTCGACCCGCTGAGCGGCAACGCGGTGCTGAACGGCGTGCCCGTGACGGTGGAACCGGTGGTCGTGCCGACGCCCACCACGACGTAGCCGCCCCACCACGACGTCGAGGCCCGCCAGGACGTCGAAGGGCCCTCACGACGTCGACGCCCACCACGACGTCGAAGGGCCCTCACCTGGTGCTGGTGGGCTCGACCCATCGGACGGAGTGCTGCCCGATCGGGCGCGGGTCGGGTCCGTTGGCGGGAGTGGCGGCGATCTGACCGGATGGAGGCGCCAGCGCGCCGCCATCCGGTGATACCGACCCGACTCGGGCAGGGCGACCCGACTCGGACAGATCGACCCGACTCGGGCAGGGCGACCCGAGTCGAGCAGCGCGACCCGACTCGGGCAGGGCGACCCGATGCCTGGACCGTTCGGGTCGGTGGGGCCGAGGGCGGGTGGGTGTCGTCGGCCGTCGCGTGGATACGGTGCGGGCCATGGATGCCGAGGAGTTCCGGGCCGCCGGCCACCAGCTCGTCGACTGGGTCGCCGACTTCCGCGCGCGGGTCGCCGACCTGCCCGTACAGTCCGCGGTCGAGCCCGGCCAGGTCCGGCGCGCGCTCCCGGAACAGCCGCCGCACGACCCCGAGCCGTTCGACGCGCTGCTCGCCGACCTCGACCGGGTGATCGTCCCGGGGCTCACCCAGGTGCAGCATCCGCGGCACTTCGGCTGGTTCCCGTCCAACGCCGCGCTGGCCTCGGTGCTCGGCGACCTCGCGTCATCCGGCATCGGCGCACTCGGCATCACCTGGCAGTCCGCGCCCGCGCTCACCGAGCTCGAGGAGGCGTGCTGCGACTGGTTGCGGCAGCTGTGCGGGCTCTCGGAGAGCTGGCGCGGCACCATCCACGACACCGCCTCGACGGCGACCCTGGTGGCGCTGCTCTGCGCCCGGGAGCGGGCGAGCGGGCACGGGCAGGCGCGCGGCGG
>JBOFLR010000001.1:0-2242 GCA_051657965.1 Dermatophilaceae bacterium | reverse complement strand
TGCTCGGGCCGAACGGCGCGGGCAAGACCACGCTGGTGCTGCACCTCAACGGCATCCTCATCCCCGAGCGGGGGTCGGTGACCGTGTCGGGCATCCCCGTCGTACGCGAGAACCTGCTCGACGTCCGGCGCCGCGTCGGCATCGTGTTCCAGGACCCCGACGACCAGCTGTTCATGCCCACGGTGCGCGACGACGTGGCGTTCGGACCGGCCAACCTCGGGCTGCGCGGAGCCGAGCTCGACGCACGGGTCGCCGAGGCGCTGGCCGCGGTGGGAGTGGCCGAGCTCGCCGGCCGGGCGCCGCACCACCTCTCGTTCGGCCAGCGCCGCCGGGTGGCCATCGCCACCGTGCTCGCGATGCGGCCCGACGTGCTCGTGCTCGACGAGCCGTCGGCCAATCTGGACCCCGCGTCGCGGCGCGAGCTCGCCGACATCCTCCGCGGCCTGGCCGTCACCATCGTGCTCGTCACCCACGACCTGCCCTACGCGCTCCAGCTGTGCGAGCGCTCGGTGGTGCTCTCGGCCGGCACCGTGGTGGCCGACGGGCCGACCCGCGACGTGCTCGGCGACACCGACCTGCTCGCGGCCCACCGGCTGGAGCTGCCCGCCGGGTTCTCGATCTAGGGTGGACGCCATGCCGTCCACCGAGTTCGACCCGCCGGAGCGCTTCGTCGCCGGCACTGTCGGCCCGCCCGGGGGCCGCACGTTCTTCCTCCAGGCCAGCGGCGCGGGTCGCCTCGTGTCGGTATCGGTCGAGAAGGTGCAGGTGAGCGTGCTCGCCGACCGGGTCAACGACCTGCTCGACGCCCACGCCGCCGGGGTCGCCGAGGAGCCGGGCGACAGCGGCGACACCGGCCCGCTCGGCACCCCCATCGACGACGAGTTCCGTGTCGACACGCTCAGCCTCGCGTGGGACCCGCAGCGCGGCGTCGTCGTCATCGAGGCCCACGACCAGGACCCCGACGAGGCCGGCGAGGCGCCGATGCAGACGCTGCGGGTCGTGCTCGACCCCGCCGCGGCCCGCGCCTTCGCCCGGCGCTGCGCCGCGGTCATCAGCGCCGGGCGGCCCGCCTGCCCGTTCTGCGGCCAGCCGCTCGATCCCACCGGCCACATCTGTCCTCGTGCCAACGGATACCGACGCTGAGCTCGAGGGTCTGCTCGCCCGGGGCACACTCACCCCGGTCGGGCGGGTCGTCGGGTCGTCCAACGGTGCGCTGCTCTGCACGGTGAGCGACGGCACCGAGGAGGCGCTCGTCATCCACAAGCCGGAGGCCACCGAGCGGCCTCTGTGGGACTACCCCGACGGCACCCTCGTCGCGCGCGAGCGGGCCGCCTGGCTGGTGAGCGAGGCGGGCGGGTTCGGCGTGGTGCCGCCCACGGTGCTGCGCGACGGCCCGCTCGGGCCGGGCAGCGTGCAGCTGTGGGTGGGCCCGCTCGACGACGAGGCCGAGCCGCTGGTCGACGTCACCCCGCGGGCGGCGGTGCGCGACGGCTGGCTGGTGGTGCTCGAGGGCGAGACGCCCACCGGGCGGCCGGTGGTGGTGTCGCACAGCCCCGACCCCGGGGTGCGCACGGTGGCGGTGCTCGACGCGGCGCTGAACAACTCCGACCGCAAGGGCAGCCACGTCATCTGCCACGACGGGCGGGTGCGCGGGTGCGACCACGGCGTCAGCCTCGGGGTGGAGCCGAAGCTGCGCACCGTGCTGTGGGGGTGGGCCGGCTCGGCGATCCCGGATGCCGACCGCGTGCGCCTCGAGCGGTTGGCCGGCGCGCTCGGCGACGGTCTGGCCGGCGAGCTGGCCCCGCTGCTCACCCGGCAGGAGATCGCCGCGCTGGCCGGCCGGGTCGAGACACTGCTGAGCGACGGCATCCACCCGCTGCCCCAGCCGGGCTGGCCGGCCATCCCCTGGCCGGCGCTGTAGGCCGCCTGGCGGCTCGGCCGCTAGGCCGCCGGGTCGCTGTCGAACGGGTGGCTGCGCCGGCCGCGCCGGTCGGCACGCCGCTGCCGCGCGGTGGTGCCCGGGTGGTCGGGCCGTCGCGGATGCCGGGCCGTAGGCTCGCGCCGTGAAGTCGTGGCCCGCGCCGTTCCTCCCCGCTGTCCCCGGCCACGGTGAGCCGTTGCGGCTGCACGACTCCCGCACCGGCGAGCTCGCCACGGTGGCACCCGACGACGTCGCCGGCATGTACGTCTGCGGCATCACCCCGTACGACGCCACCCACCTCGGGCACGCCGCCACCTACGT